>CACZRY010000170.1 GCA_902783745.1 uncultured Erysipelotrichaceae bacterium | reverse complement strand
TTGCTTATAAATAGAAATAAAAAAAAGAGGTTTGAAACCTCTTTGAATTTTAATAACTGGTGGACCCTTGGAGACTCGAACTCCAGACCCACTGATTAAGAGTCAGTTGCTCTACCAACTGAGCTAAGGGTCCATGTATATCAAAGCCACGTTTTAATTTTTTGCGTGACTGCAGTAACTATTATAGCAGTTATTTTTTTGTTGTCAACTACTATTTTATATTTTTTTAAAAATTTTTTGTTTTGGTTTTTGTTTTAAATCAGAGAATAAGATGCTTATTTTATCTTATTCCCTGATTCATCATAATAGTAGTCAGAATGTTTAATGAAATAATCTGACATTATTTGTTCTAAGTCTTTTTTGGCTTTATCCATAGAAAGACGTCTATTGATTTTGTCATCCATATAATAAGGCTCTAATATATTTAGATGAGGACATGGCTTATTTTTTCTTGTAAGCTTATATAATCCTTTTGGCTTATGATATGTAATAACTAATGGAACAATTTTTTTAGAAGAACCATATGCATAATGGAATACACCGGGCATAAATGGTCTTATGTGATCACATAATGGTACTAATGATGCTTCTGGATAAAATAGAATAGAAGAACCTCTATTAATTTCATTATAAGTATCTTTATTAAACTTTAATAACATATTCATATCTGTTGGAATAGGTACTGCACCACCCCATCTAAAGAATGATGATACTATACCAAATCCCATATTAGATTGTAATGATGTTAAATATAATTTTTTAGTTCTTATAGATGATTTGATTAAAAATATATCAGATGGCAATGTATGGTTTGATATTACAAGTGCACCTTTAATATATTTTTTATTCTTTTTACCTTTTACTCTAAAACCCCATATAAACATCTTAGGGAAGAATAAAACAAGTGATGTTAGATAAACTGTAAGTTTATGTATAATCCAAAAAAAGAATCCATGATGATAAAATTTATAATTAGGCTTTAGTATAACCTCTTTTGGGTGAAAGCCATTATCATATGTGTGTTGATTTTCGTTAGTATTGTTATTATCTTGCATCGCATCCACCCCTTTCAATCAGTAATTATACTTATATTTAGTGTTTATTTCAATAAACAAATGTGATAAAATACTTCTACGGTGGTGTTTAAAATGAAAGTAATTTTAGGTTTATCTGGTGGAGTTGATTCATCAGTTGCATTAAAAATTTTAAAGGACGAAGGATATGATGTTGAAGCCATGTTTATGAGAAACTGGGATTCAGCAACAAATAATGATATTTTAGGTAATCCTGATGTTAATGATGATGTATGTCCTCAAGAAAAAGATTATCAAGATGCAAAAATGGTTGCAGATGAGCTTGGTATTAAACTAAACCGAATTGATTTTGTTGAAGAATATTGGAATACAGTATTCACATATTTTTTAGATGAATATAAAAAAGGAAGAACACCAAACCCCGATGTAATGTGCAATAAATATATAAAATTTAATGCATTCCTTAAGCATGCAATGACACTTGGTGCTGATTATATTGCGATGGGACATTACGCAAGAGTAAGACATGAAAAAGATAAATCTTATTTATTAAGAGGTGTTGATTCTAATAAGGATCAAACATATTTCTTATGCCAAATAACTCAAGAGGAATTAAGACATTCATTATTCCCTATAGGTCATTTAACAAAGCCTGAGGTAAGAAAGATTGCGCATGAAGCTAACCTTTATACAATGGATAAAAAGGACTCAACTGGTATTTGCTTTATAGGTGAGAGAAATTTCCATGAATTTTTAAAGAATTATTTACCATCAACTCCAGGTAATATTGTTACAACTGATGGTAAAATCTTAGGTAAGCATGATGGATTAATGTATTATACAATTGGTCAAAGAAAAGGATTAGGCATTGGTGGGTCTAACGAATATGAAAATGCTGCATGGTTTGTATGTGGTAAGAATTTAGAAACTAATGAGCTTATTGTAGGTCAAGGACACGATAGTGAATTATTAATATCTAATAACTGCTTTGTATCAAGCTTAAACTGGATATCTGATAAGCCAGAAGAAGGTAAGAAGTATCAAGCTAAATTTAGATATCGTCAAGCTGATATTGATGTTACAGTTAAATTTATAAATGATGATTTAATGCAAGTATTTTATCCATCAGGTGTACGTGCAGTAACTCCAGGACAAGCTGCAGTTATTTATGATGGAGAAGTATGCTTAGGAGGCGGTATTATTGATGCCGCATATATGGATTTAGAAAAGAGAATGTATTAATAAATGGAAAAGAAAAGAATTGTTGGTTACATTTCTAATTACATATATGAATCTCAAGATTCACTTTATAAGGTTTGTAAGCTTATAACAGATGATGAAGAGCTAACTATTGTTGGCTCTTTTCCGCATTTAGAGGATGGTTTAAGCTATGAATTCATTGGGGAATTTAGATCAAACCTTAAATATGGTGAACAGTTTTTTGTTGAGTCATATTCTAGGTCTAATTCCATTTCTAAGGAAGGATTAATAGAATATTTATCAAGCGAAAAATTTGTAGGAATTGGTCTTAAGACTGCAACTAA
>CACZRY010000169.1 GCA_902783745.1 uncultured Erysipelotrichaceae bacterium | reverse complement strand
TAAGATATTAACATTTTAATTGGGGCTTTTATTATGGAAAAAATAATTAGATTAATACTTTTTGATGTTAATAAACTAAAAGATGATTTTTTAAATATTTCTTATTTATCTAAAGAAGATATAAAAAATGCTTTAAAATATAAAAATATGATTGATAAGAAACAACATATTATATCTTCTTATTTGAAAAGAAAATATGTAAAAAATTATTATTTAGATGAAAATAAAAAGCCGATATCTAATGATATATTTTTTAATATAAGTCATAGTAAAAACTTAGTTGGTATAGCATTAGGAGATATAGAAATTGGGTTAGATATTGAATGTAAAAATAAGGATAGAAATGATAAATTAATAAATTATATATGTAGTGATAATGAGATTGAATTTATTAAAGAAGAATCAGATTTTTATAAAATATGGACATCTAAAGAAAGTCTATTAAAATGTGTAGGGATTGGTATTGTTAATAATTTAGCTTATGTAAATGCATTACCTTTAAATGGTAAAAAAATATATAATGATGAAACTTATTATTCACATTATATAGATTATTTAGATTATAGTATTTCTATTACTATAAAAGGGGATAAAAATTTTAAGTTTGAGTTAATTGAGGAAGATGCTTATGGAGATTAAATACCCACTATCAAAAACTGAAGAAGGAATATATGTTTCTTGTTTGAAACAAACTGATGCATATAATATTTCTAATTTATTAAATTTAGGAAGTAATATTGATGTTTTAAAAATTAAGGATGCTATTAAAAAAATATTTTTAGCGCATCCATACTTAAATACTATTTTATTTCAGGATGAAGATGGAAATATTTATAAGAAAATAGTAAATGATCTAGTTAATATTTCTTATAAGGAAGTATCTAAATTAGATATTAAGCCATATCATTATGAATTATTAAATAATCATTTGTATTATTTATGTATTTATAAATGTGATAATTGTTATTATCTATATTTTGATTTTCATCATATTATATTTGATGGTACATCAATTAAAATCTTTTTAGATGAATTAGTATCTTTACTTGAAGGAAAAGAGATACTTGAAGAAACTTATAATGCAAATGATTTTTCTTTAGATGAAGAAAAACTTTTAAAAACAAAAGAATATGATGATGCAAAATCATATTATGAAAAGATGATTATAGATCCAGAGGTTGATTCTACAATTGTTTATGATAAAAACGATGGTGAAATTAAATATAAAAATTATAATACAAAGCTTAAAATTAAAGATAATGAAATAAAGAAATTAACTAAGAAGTTAAATATTAAAACATCGTCTTTCCATTTAGCTTGTTTTTCATATTTATTATCTAAAATGAATATGGATAATAAATCTTTATTTTTAACTGTTAATAATGGCAGAAATGATAAATTAAATAATACTTTAGGTATGTTTGTAAAAACTTATCCTTTTTATTTAGAGTATCAAGATAATATTAAAGATTATTTAATTACTGCAAATTTAGAACAAATTAATAATATTAATAATTTAATATATCCTTTTTCATCTTTAGTTAAGGATATAGGAATTACAGCTAATATTATATTTGCATATCAAGGGGATTATTTTTATAAGACTAAATTAAATGGTAAGGATATATATGTTAATCCTATAGAAAGAAAAGATGGTAAAGAAAATATTAGTATTGAGCTTCATAGAGATAATAATGAATATATTATTTGGGTAGAGTATAGGTCTGATTTATATGAGGATTATACAATTAAGCATTTAGTTGATTTATTTGATAAGGTAGAAGCTGAATTTTTAGTTAAGAATAAATTAGATGAAATTAATTTAGTAACAGAAGATGAAAAGAATTTATTAGATAAATTTAATGATGTTGATTCATCATATATTGATTTTAATAATACTATTTTAGATTCTTTTAAAAAGGCAGTTAAGGATTATCCTAATAATTACGCAGTTGTTTTTAAAGAGAATAAATATACTTATAAGGAAGTAGATTTATTAAGTAATAAATTAGGTAATGAATTAATTTCTTTTGGAATTAAAAAAGAAGATGTTGTATCTATTTTAATTAAAAAGAGTGAATATATTGTTATTGCATCACTTGGTGTAATTAAGTCAGGTGCTGCATATCAACCACTAGATCCTACATATCCAGAAGAAAGATTGAATTTCATGGTTAAGGATTCTAATGCGAAAGTTTTAATTTTAGATAGAGACTTAGATTCAATTATTGATTTTAAGGGTAAAAAAATATATATAGATGAAATTAATAGCTTTTCTAATGATAAAGATACTAATATAAAATTAAATCCTAATGATTTATTTATAATGCTTTATACATCAGGTTCAACAGGTAATCCAAAGGGTGTAATGTTAGAGCATGGTAATATCAATACATTTGTTTCATTCTATAAGCATGAATATGATGTAACATCTTTTTCTCGTATGGCTGCATACGCATCATATGGATTTGATGCAGATATGATGGATTTATATCCAGCTTTATCATCAGGTGCAGCAGTATATGTTATTCCTGAAGAATTAAGACTAGATTTAGTTAAATTAGGTGATTTTTATAATGAAAATAAAATCACTCATAGCTTAATTACAACTCAGGTTGGACGTCAATTTGCAACAGAAATTGATGTTAAATATTTAAAGCATTTCTTTGTTGGTGGTGAAAAGCTTGTTCCAATTGAACCACCTAAAAATTATATATTGCATAATGCATATGGACCTACTGAGGGTACAGTTTTTTGTACTGAAAAAATTGTTGATAAATTATATTATAGAGTACCAATAGGACCTAATTTAAATACATATAAATTTTATGTTTTAGATAAGAATATGAATATATTACCAACTAATGTAATTGGAGAATTATATATATCAGGTCCGCAGGTTGCAAGAGGATATTTAAATAGAGAAAAAGAAAATAAAGAAGCATTCTTAGATAATCCTTTTGATAATAATCCTTTATTTAAAAAATTATATAAAACTGGTGATATCGTAAGACTTTTACCTAATGGTGATGTTGATTTCATAGGAAGAAAAGATGGACAGGTTAAAATAAGAGGATTTAGAGTTGAATTAACAGAAGTTGAAAAGGTTATAAGAGAATATCCTAATATTTTAGATGCGACAGTTAAGGATTTTCTAGATCCTTCTGGTGTTAAATTTTTATGTGCATATATAGTTTCAAATGAAAAAATAGATATAGCGGATTTAAATAAATTTATTGCATCTAAAAAACCACCTTATATGGTTCCTGCATATTCAATGCAAATTGATAAGATTCCACTAAATCAAAATCAAAAGGTTAATAAAAAAGCTTTACCTTTACCTGAATTAAAGAAAGAAGAAATAGTAGAACCTAAAACTCCTTTAGAACATGAAGTATATGATATTATTAAGGATGTTTTAGGACATGAATCATTTGGTGTTACAACTAATTTATATGAAGCAGGCCTAACTTCTGTTTCATCAATTAGATTGACTATTTTATTATCTAAAAAATTTAAGTGTGATGTATCAAATGATGATTTAAATACTAATCCTACAATTAAAGAATTAATTAATACATTGGCTAATAGGAATAATAATATTGTCATACATGAAAAGATTAAGGAATATCCTATTACTAAAACACAAGAAGGTATTTTTGTTGAATCTGTTTCAATTCCTGATTCAACAACATATAATATTCCTTTCTTATTTAAATTAAGTAATAAAATTGATTTAAATAAATTAAAAGAAGCGATTATTAAAGCTATTAATAATCATGAATATTTGAAAACAAATTTAATTATGGATGACTCTGGAGATATTAAAGCTTTAAGAGAAGAAAAAGAAGCTATTGTATCTATTTTAAGCATGGATAAATTAGATAAATCTACTTTAGTAAGACCATTTAAGATTTTAAATAGCGATTTATATAGAGCTATAATATATAAAACTAAAGAAGGTAATTATTTATTCTTAGATTTCCATCATATTATTTGTGATGGTACAAGTGAAGCAATTATTTTAAATGATATTAATAATGCTTATTTAGGAAAAGAATTAATAAAAGAAGAATATAGTGGATTTGAGGTTGCCTTAGATGAAAAGGAATTATTAAAAACTGATAAGCTTAATAAATCTAAGGAATTCATTAATAAATTATTAAAAGATATTGATGGAGAATATTTAATTAAAAAGGATTTAAAAGTAGAAAGTAGGTCTAAGCTTAAATCAATTGATTATAAATTAAATATTAATCTAGATAATCTAAAGAAATATATTAATGATAATAAATTAACATTTAATGCATATTTTAATTTCGCATTCGCATTTACTTTATCTAAATATTTATATAAATATGATTCACTTTATGTAACTATTTATAACGGTAGAAATAGAGCAAGCTTGAATAATACTGTATCAATGCTTGTTAAAACATTACCTGTTTATATTAAATATAGCGAAGATGATAATATATTATCTAAATTAAATGAAATGAAAGATAATTTATTAAATTTACAAGCTAATGACTTATATTCATTTGAGGATATCGCAAAAGAATATGATATTAAAGCTGATATTATGTTTGCATATCAAGGCGATAATTTTACATTTGATACATTAGGTAATGAAAAAGTAGATGTTATTTTACTTGAATCTGATACACCAAAGAGTGCGTTTGGGCTTGATGT
>CACZRY010000168.1 GCA_902783745.1 uncultured Erysipelotrichaceae bacterium | reverse complement strand
GTATTTGCAGTTGAACCAACAGATATAAATGTACCACCTGTTACTGAAATTGATGAATCAGCATCTATTGCAGCCATATTGCCTGAATTATCACTATTAGGATTTCTTGATACTACTAAACCAGCGATTTGTTTATAGCTTCCATTTACATCTATTCCATCTGTATCACCAGAAGATACTGTAACATCTAAAACACCACCAGATACAGTTATTAAACCTTGCAAATATTTACCATTAGCATTTAGTCCATCATCTGTTGCGTTTACCATTGTATATCCGCCTGAAAACTCTATTTGTGATCCTTCAATACCTTCTTCTGATGTTAATATATTTAAAGTACCACCAGTAATTTTTGTAATATAGTCTGCATGAATTCCATCATCTGTTGCTTTTATATAACAAGTACCACCATTAACTACTACATTTCCTAAACCTGTACTGCCATTTTCTAAAGCGTCACCTCTATTTGCATGTAATCCATCGGCTTTAGTAGATATTGATATTTCACCTTCATCAATTGTAATAACATTAGCTGCTTTAATTCCAGAAAGAGATTGTCCTAATACTTTAGTATATTTTGAATATGATGCTGTATAAATTGATAATGATGTATCATTTGTAGAATCTTCATTAATTATTACATCATATGAAGAATCAATTCCATTATCTGCAGCATAAAGCATTATATTACCACCACTTATTAAAACATTACCTTGCTGATTTCCTTTACTAGAAATATTAGATGATGATGTTTTGATTGCATCTCCTGCTGTAGATACTGCAATAATTTCACCTGATTCAATTTCAACTGAATCATTTCCCTTTAATGAATTATTATAAGCTTCCACTTTTAATGTTACGTTTTTGATACTTAAATCATCATTTGTATCAATACCATTATTATAGTATCCATATACAACTAAAGAACCATAACCACTTATATCTAAATCAACTAATGAATATATTGCTGCATTACCTGTATCTTCTTGATATGATGTTTGACTAGATCTATTATCTATTATTTCATTATAAGAGCTATCCTCTGTATTTATGATAACTTTACTTGCGCTATCAATATAGATTGGAGATTTATTAGAATTAGTAATTTTACAATTATTTAATACTAATTTAACCTTATCATCTTCTGTTGCAGTAACTCTTATTTGTCCTTCACTTAATAATCCAGATAATACATATGTACCTGCAGTAGTAATAGTATAGATATTATCTGATACATCATATTGACCATCTTCTGTTGAAATACTAAATGCGTTTGTAATATTTATCTCATTGCTACTTGCATCTGATGCTGATGTTATTTCAATATCATTAAATGTATAAGTATTATTATTTGCTTCTACTTGGGTTTTATTACTAATAATATTACCTAAACTACATGATGATAAAGATAATGTCAATAAGCTTAATGAGATTAGTGCTTTCTTAATAGATTTCTTTTTCATTTCGTGCACCTCAACTTTCATTTATAAGTTTAAGGTGTCTACTTAAATTAGACTTAAATTGAAATTTAAAAATAATTAAAAATCTCTAAGACTTTATTTGCCTTAGAGATAATTTTTATGTTTAGCGAGGTAATACTATGTTTTCTTTTGCATCATCAGAATGCATATAGAAAATATATACTCTTCCTATTTTTGCAACATATTCAATACCAGCATCTTCTACAAATTCTTTTACTTCTTCATCAGATACAAATGAATTTTGTAAGATAGATACTTTCATTAATTCATGCTTATTTAAATAATTTAAGATAGTGTCTAATAAATTATCACTTAAACCGTCTTTACCAATTTGTGCAACTGGTTTAATGTGATTTGATAAGCTTCTTAAATAAGCAACCTGTTTTGGTTTAAGCATTTTTTACTCCTTATCGATAAATTCTTCTGTATAATATGCATCTGTCATGATCTTTTTCATGTCTTCTACCATAGGTACTCTAGGGTTTGCAGGAGAACATTGATCTTCATATGCAAGATATGCAAGCTTTTCAACTGAATTTAACCATGCAGTCTCATCAACACCTTGAGACTTAAAGTTCATCTTGATGCCAACTGCCTTACCTAATTCACCACAAGCTTTTGCATAAGATTCTACACCTTCTTCAATAGTACTGCAAGGTAAACCTAAAATTCTTGCAAGTTCAGCATATCTTTCATCAGCCCTGTAATAGTTATACTTTGGCCAAGTTGATAGCTTTTGAGGCTTTTGTCCATTATATCTAACAGTAAATGGTAATAAAATAGCGTTAGCACGTCCATGAGGCACATGAAATTCTCCACCAATCTTATGAGCCATTGAGTGGTTCATACCTAAGAATGCATTAGCAAATGCCATACCAGCAAGTGTTGATGCGTTATGCATCTTTTCTCTTGCTTCAGGATCTGATGAACCATTTTTATAGCTTCTTACTAGATATTTAAATACCATTTTAATAGCTTGGATAGCAAGAGCATCTGTATAATCTGATGCTAATGTTGAAACATATGCTTCAGTTGCATGTGTTAAAACATCCATACCTGTATCTGCAACAATAGACTTTGGTAAAG
>CACZRY010000167.1 GCA_902783745.1 uncultured Erysipelotrichaceae bacterium | reverse complement strand
CATTGTTACACGTAGCTTTGCATCTAGGTTAGAAAGTGGTTCGTCTAGTAAGAATACTGGAGCCTGTTGAACAATAGCACGTCCTAATGCAACACGCTGGTTCTGACCACCTGATAACTGTCTTGGGAATCTTGATAGGAATGGTTCAAGGCCTAAAATCTTTGAAGCTTCACGAACTCTAGCTTGAATATCTTCCTTCTTCATACGGCGAATTTGTAAGCCGAATGCCATATTATCATATACTGTCATATGTGGATATAACGCATATGATTGGAATACCATCGCAATACCTCTATCCTTAGGAGATACTTCGTTCATTCTCTTTCCATTTATAATTAGATCACCTGAAGTAATGTCTTCTAGACCTGCAATCATACGAAGTGTAGTTGACTTACCACATCCTGATGGACCTACTAAAATTATGAATTCCTTATCGTCAATATGTAAATTGAAATCGAAAACGGCTTGAACACCATTTGGATAAACTTTATTGACGTTAATTAAATCTACCTGTGCCATTTAATAAAATCCTCCTTAAAATAGCTTACCTATATTATACATTCATTAGTATTAAAATTCAAATGTGCAATATGCACAAAAATCACTTGCTAGAAAGTAGTCCATAAAGAATATATGTATCTTTAAATTCTCTTAAATCAAAGCCTGTAAGCTCCTTAAGCTTATTAAGCTTATAAAGCATAGTATTTCTATGTAAAAACATTAGCTTTGCGGCAAGTGATACATTTAGATTTGCTTCTGCAAACCCTATTACAAATTCTTCATTTATGCCTGTACCATCTAAAATAAAGTCTAATATCTGCTTTTTTTCATTAATTGGTTGATTCTTTAACAACGCTTCTTTTAATGTATAAAAGCCACTTGGTATATTATCCAAAAGAATTTTTGCAATTTCTACTTCTTCTTTAATTCTTCTTTCATTTAAATCTAAGGAAGTATATGCATATAAAGGAAATAATAAATCATTACTTAATGTTTCTAAAGATAATCTAATAGATTCTATATTATTATATGCATGATACATAATAAGATAATTAGTATCATTTTCTATTTTAATATCTTCTTTCATTAAATCCTTTAATACTCTTAAAATAATATCTTCAACTGGATATGTCTTTTTAATAAGAGTTGCAAACATAAAATCCCCACCTTAAATTATAGTATATTCATCATCTTTATCTTCTTTTGAATTGTTATCTTTATTATCATTAGAATCTTTTGGTTCACTAACATCAGCATCTATTGCATCATCTCTATTATAATTAGAATCATTATTACTATTATTATAATAATTATTTTGACTCATAAATGGATTATTAGGATCAATATTATTTTCTTTAAAATAATCTGTTAAACGTTTATCAATAAGTTTAGTATTAGACATTATATCAATTAAACTTCTTCCACATATTATCGCAAATATAGCTGATAACGCAATTGCGAATCCGCCTAATATTGAATACATTAAAAATGTACCTAATATTTCTCTTAACAAAAGATTTTTAAATGAAGGTTCTTCATTATTATCATTATTTTTACAAACAAGAAGTCCTAAAGCTAATCTTCCAATAGTTTGTTTTTTCCAATACATTGGTACAATTACAAAATAAACAGGAACAACTAAAGCCTTAACGCATAAATCTATTAATAGGTTTACTAATGAAAACCTTAAAAATGAATTCATACTATCAACTAAATCACTATAATATGCCTCACCTTGAGCACTCATATAATTATTTACTGCAGTTTGAAGTTTTTCTAATGCGTTATTATAATCATCATAGAATGAAGGAATACCTAATATATTTATTGCTATCAAAGATATTCCTGATGCAATTAATGATACTATTGCAAAGTCTAATAAAAACGCAAGAAATCTTTTAATGTTACTTGCTCTCACTATTCTTTCTTTCCTCCCAATATTCTTTTAATACATCTCTAACTTCTAATCCATACATAGATAAATCTAAGTCACTTGATGCATCAATTACTATATCATTTGAATTCTCAACTGCCCAATCAACCATTTTCTCAAAATCAAATAATGATTCGTAATGTTGTGCTTTACCTTCATGAGGGTTTGTTGTTGGGTTCTTTGGTAAATATACTGTACAGCAATCTTGGAAAGGCTTAATAGAAAGATCATAACAATCTATCTTTTTAGATATTGCAATAATATCTTGCTTATCAAATGTTACAAGTGGTCTTAAAACAGGAATATTTGTAACAGAATTAATACAATGCATAGAACCTAAGGTTTGTGATGCAACCTGCCCTACAGATTCACCATTTACTAAACATAAACATTTATGCTTTTCTGCCATCTTAGTTGCAATTCTATACATCATTCTTCTCATTACTGTAATAATATATGAATCATCTACATATTCTAATATTGCTTGATGTATTTCCTTAAAAGGAATCATATGTACCATTATTTTATCATTAGGTGCATAAAGTGCCATCTTCTTTACTAAATCAACAACCTTTTGTGCTGATTCAATAGATGTTAATGGAGTAGATTCAAAATGAATTGCTTCAATTTGAATACCTTGTTTCATTGCCATATATCCTGCAACAGGAGAATCAATTCCACCTGATAACATTAATAATCCTTTACCTGCAATGCCAACAGGATATCCACCCATAGCTCTTATTGTAGTATTGTATAAATAGCACTTCCCTCCTCTAACCTCTAAGAAAAGTTCTACTTCTGGATTATGAACATCAACTTTCAATAAATTATGATGTGATAAAACATATCCTGAAACAATTTTTGTAATTTCCATTGAATGTAGTGGATATTGCTTATTTGCACGCTTTGTATCCACCTTAAAGGTAACTGGCTTATCAACTACAACTTCTTGCATTAACGCTAACGCAGTTTCTTTAATTGTATTGATATCATCATTACATTCAACCACTAAAGAATAACTTGATAATCCTGATACTCTATTTAGTCTTTCTAAGACTAAATTGTGATCAACACCATTTAAATGAATAAATATTCTATCATGAGTGTGTTCAACTAAAATACCATCTAATTCTTCCATCTTCTTATCTACTAATTTAAATAGTGATCTTAAGAATGTATTTTGATTTTTTCCTTTTAAAGTTAAATCTCCAAATCTAACTAATATCTCGTTGTATATCATTATGAACCTCCGTATACAAGGTTTATTATAACATTTTTTATAAATAAAAAAAAGCGTTATAAAATAACGCGTACTCCCCAATTGTGTCCTCACATTGACAAATGAAATTTAATAAAGGGGAAAACAACAAAATAACAATATGAGGACCAATAGGCTTTACCCTACAAATAAAGTATAAATAATTTTAGTTGAAAAATCAACATAATTACATTT
>CACZRY010000166.1 GCA_902783745.1 uncultured Erysipelotrichaceae bacterium | reverse complement strand
TGCAATAAAAAAAGGAGTTTTAAACTCCTTTTACGCTTTAATACCACCAGATGTAATTCCTAAATCTGTATAATTATATTTTAAACCATAATTCTTATAAGTTGATAATTGGTTATCTGTAAAATAGAATATATCTACATATACTTGTGGTAATTCCTTTTTATAGAAGAATGGGAATTCATATGTTGATTTAGGGAATTTTTCAACTTCAACATCAGTAAATTTTAATGTAACTAATCCTTTATTTACATTCATATTGATATTTGCGGTTGAAATAGAAGAATATTTAGTATAAGCACCAACATTAGATAATACACATACTTCAGCAAATATAGAATGTTTTAGATTATCTGTGTTATTTAATCTGAATAATGGTAGATTTGCTGAATCTTTCCATGTTACTTTTAATACGAAATCTACTTTATCATAATTATCTGATGTTGTATCCCAATCTGTACATTCAAATGTATATGAGAATAAATCAGTTTCAGATGAAATATACTCAATATCATTAAATATTTTACCTTCAAAATCTACTGAACTATAAGTTGTTACAGGTCCACCTGTTACAAAGGCAGTAGCTTTGTTCTTTGAAAAATTAATGATACCTCTTACAAAAAATACAGCAAATAATATTACAGCGATACCTGATAATACTATAATTACTGATAATAAATTTCTACCAAAATGGAATTTAGTAGATTCTTTTTTAGAATCCATATCACTTTTAGACATTTAATCTCACCTCACGAATATTATTATATCAAATATTCTTTTAAATTACATACTTAATATAAATAAAAGAGTAATAAATATAGGGCTTTTTTACATATTTTATGTAAGCGTTTCAAAAAAAGTGGACTAATTAGATTTAAAAATGGGATTTTACATTGACTATTGATACAAAAAAAAGTATAATGAAAAAGTAAAGTTTTGTTTACACAATATAATAAGGAGGATATATTAATGGATAAAGTTTTAGCCATTATCCTTATTATTTTGGGTGTTATTTTAGGTGCTTTATTAGGTGCTTTTATAAGTTACCGTTTTATTTCAAAAAGAAATGAAAAAATTGGAACTTCAGCAAAGGCAAATGCTGAAGAAATAATTAACAATGCCAATGAGGAAGCAGAAAAAATAAAGAAGCAAAAACTTCAAGAAGCTAAAGAAGAAATTGCCTCTTTAAAGAAAGATGCTGAATCAGATATTAGGGAAAGGAAGTCTACAGTCGTTGAACTTGAAAACAAGTTAAATCAACGTGAAGAGACTTTGGACCGTAGATCAGCTAATTTAGATAAGAGAGAAGAAAACTTAAATCTAAAAGAAAATAAGATTGATCAACAAAAAGCAGAATTAGAACAACAAAATAATAAGGTTGAAGCAATTTTAAGAGCTCAGGAAAAGAAACTTTCTGAAATTGCAGAATTAAGTCAGGAGGAAGCTAAGAAGCTTATCATGGCTCAAGTTCGTGAAAGTATTAAAGAAGAGATTGCTACCTACATTAAGGAAGAGGAAGAAAAAGCTAGAGATGAAGTTAAATCTAAAGCTAAAAATATTCTTGCTCTTGCAATGCAAAAGTATGCAGGTGAGACTGCAGGCGAGGTTACTGTAACAACAGTATCATTACCTGATGAAGGTATGAAGGGTAGAATTATTGGTAGAGAAGGTAGAAATATCCGTGCTTTAGAATCTTTAACAGGAGTAGATTTAATTATTGATGATACACCAGAAGCAGTTGTATTATCTGGATTTGACCCTGTTAGAAGAGAAATTGCAAAACGCTCTTTAGAAATTTTAGTAAGTGATGGAAGAATTCACCCAGCTAGAATTGAAGAAGTAGTTGAAAGATGTAGAAATGATGTAGAAATGATTATGCGTGAGAAGGGTGAAGATGCATTATTCCAATGTGGAGTAGGTAAAATGCACCCAGATTTAGTAAGATTGTTAGGAAGATTACATTTCCGTACATCATATGGACAAAATGTATTAAAGCATTCTATAGAAACTGGTATGCTTGCTGGTAAGATGGCTGCAGAAATTGGAGAGAATGAAACTCTTGCAAGACGTGCAGGTCTATTACACGATATTGGTAAGGCAGTTGACCATGAAATTGAAGGTAGCCACGTTCAAATAGGTGTTGAACTTGCAACTAAATATCATGAACCTAAGGAAGTTATTGATGCAATAGCTTCACATCATGAGGATGTTGCACCACATTCAATTATTGCTGTACTAGTTGCAGCAGCTGATGCATTATCAAGTGCAAGACCAGGTGCTAGATCAGACAGCTTAGAAAATTATACTAAGAGACTTGAAGCATTAGAAAATATTTCTAATAATATCAAGGGTGTTCAATCAAGCTTTGCTATTCAAGCAGGCCGTGAAATCAGAGTTATTGTTAACCCTGAATTAGTTGATGACCTTTCAACATTTGCTATTGCTCACCAGGTAAAAGAGGAAATCGAAAAGAATCTTCAATATCCAGGTACAATTAAAGTAACAGTAGTAAGAGAAACAAGAGCAACTGATACTGCAAAATAATTCTAAAAAGAGTGGGCATCCACTCTTTTTCTTGACTTATGGAGGTAAAAAATGAGAATACTTTATTTAGGTGACATCGTTGGTGAAAATATGATATCTGTATTAGAACGTCATTTACCAGAATTAAAACAAGAATATAAAGTAAATTTAGTTTTAGCTAATGCTGAAAATGTTACATCTGGTAAAGGATTATCAGAAAAGCATTATAAGCAATTAAAATCATTAGGCATTGCTGGATTTAGTATGGGAAATCATACATTTTCTAAAAAAGAAATATTTGATTATATGGATAAGCCTGAAACAACATTATGTATTCCTGCAAATATTCCATGCAAGGTCGGAAAAAAGGTTTTGTATATAAAATATAATGATAAAGTAATTGCATTAGTTAATATGATGGGAAGAGTATATCAAAACACACCATTAGATGATCCCTTTAAAACTATGGATAATTTATTAGAAAGCATTAAAGCAGATCATATAATTGTTGATTTTCATGCTGATGCAACATCAGAGAAAAAAGCGTTCTTTTATGATTTTTCTGGAAAAGTTGATGCAGTATTAGGTTCCCATACTCATACTCAAACATCTGATGAAATGGTATATAATAACACATGCTTTATTACTGATATGGGGATGGTTGGAGATTATAACTCTATATTAGGTGATGATATGGATATGGTAATTGAACGTTTTAGAAGTGGTGTTTTTCAACCACTTAAGGTTGCAAAAACAGGAGTTGCAGTGTTAGGTGGAGTTGTACTAGATTTAAATGGTAATAAAAATACTATTGAAAGGATATTAAAAAAATATAATTACTAGATTTATATTAATAACTAGTGTATAATTCTTTCGGTGATTTATATGAAAAAAGAAAAGGTAAAATTAGAACTTCCTGATTTAAAGAAAGCTCGTTTAAGAAGAAATATAGCAGTTGAAACAATTCATTATGAAACAAAAAATGAATATTTAGGTATGGGCTTAGGTAAAACATATCATATTTTTACTTATGGATGTCAAGGTAATGAGGCTGCATCAGAACAGCTTGCAGGTATCTTAGAGTCTGTTGGATATAAGCATGCAGAAGATCCATACGATGCAGATGTAGTTTTATTAAATACATGTGCAATAAGAGAAAATGCAGAACAAAGAATTTGGGGTGTACTAGGTCAATTAAAGAGTAGAAAAGTAGCACATCCAGATATGATTATCGGTATTGTTGGTTGTATGCCTCAAGAAGAAAATGCAACTAAAAAGCTAGAAGAATCATATAGATTTGTAGATATTGTATTAGGTACTCATAACCAACATCACTTATTAGATTTAATTTATAAGGCTCACAAACTAAATCAGCGTGTTTTTGAGGTTTTATCTACTGAAGGTAATATCTTAGAGGGTGCACCTGTAAAAAGAGAATTTAAGCATAAAGCATGGGTTAATATAATGTTTGGATGCGATGAATTCTGTACATATTGTATTGTTCCTTATACAAGAGGTAGAGAACGTTCAAGATCTAAAGATGATATCTTAGAAGAAATTAGAGGACTTGTAAGAGATGGTTACCAAGAAGTAACATTACTTGGACAAAATGTTGATGCATATGGTAAGGATTTAGGAAATGATTATACATTTGGTGACTTATTATATGATATTGATAAAACAGGAATTAAAAGAGTTAGATTCACATCTTCTCATCCAAGAGATTTAGATACTAAGACAATGATGGCTATGCGTGATTGTAAATCAGTTATGCCACATCTACATTTAGCAAGTCAGTCTGGTAATAATGAAGTTTTAAAGAGAATGAATAGAAAATACACAAGAGAAATCTTTTTAAGTAAGGTTAATGAATTAAGAAGCTATGTGCCAGATGTTTCTATTACAACAGATTTAATAGTTGCATTCCCAGGAGAAACTGAAGAACAATTCCAAGACACATTAACATTTGTAGAAGAAGCTAAATTTGAAGGAGCATATACATTTATATATTCTCCAAGAGAAGGCACTCCAGC
>CACZRY010000165.1 GCA_902783745.1 uncultured Erysipelotrichaceae bacterium | reverse complement strand
ACGATTTCGCTATTGCTTCTTTTCACGCTCCATTACTGGTTTACGCTTTGCAAGTCGCTATCGAGTTGGCGACAACTACCTCTCTTGGGACTTTCACCCTAGACATATAACATGCCCGACATACATCAGAAAAAACCCAGGAACTTTTTTTCCTGGATTTTTTAATTCTATTTAAAACTATATATATATAGTTTTATTTGGACGTTAGTATGATTTTTTTCATAATTTTCACATTTTTTACAAATAGTTTAACTTTATTTATAAGTATTTTGTCGATAATTAAATTGTATACTATTAGTGTCTAAAGAAAGACAACAAAATAACATATTAGGCTTTAATACATAACAAATTCATTTTCTCTCCCCAAACAAACACATATAAAGCTTAATATAAAAAGGAAATGCCAGAACTTTTTTTCTGGCATTTTCTTTTTTTATTTTATTAGTGCTTTGGTGTAAGCTTTTTTAAACCACCCATATATGGCTGTAATGCAAGAGGTACATTGATTGAACCATCTTCATTATAATTATTTTCAATAACTGCGATTAAACCTCTTGGGGATGCAACTACTGTATTATTTAATGTATGTACTAAATATGTACCATCCTTGCCCTTTGTACGGATACCTAATCTTCTAGATTGTGCATCTCCTAAAGTTGAACAAGAACCAACCTCAAAATACTTCTTCTGTCTTGGAGACCAAGCTTCAACATCACAAGACTTAACCTTTAAGTCTGCAAGGTCACCTGTACAGCATTCAAGTGTTCTTACAGGAACATCTAATGAACGGAAGAATTCTACTGTATATGACCACATCTTGTTATAATAATCCATTGATTCTTCTGGCTTACAAATAACAATCATTTCTTCTTTTTCGAATTGATGTACACGGTATAGACCTCTTTCTTCAATACCATGAGCACCAACTTCCTTACGGAAGCATGGAGAATATGATGTAAGCTTTAATGGTAATTCATCTTCTTTAATGATTTGACCTTTAAATCTACCAATCATAGAATGTTCTGATGTACCAATAAGATATAAATCTTCACCTTGAATCTTATACATCATGCCTTCCATTTCAGCAAAAGACATAACACCTGTTACAACATCAGAGTGAATCATGAATGGAGGTATACAATATGTGAATCCCTTATTAATCATGAAATCTCTTGCGTATGATAGCATTGCAGAATGTAATCTTGCGATATCACCACATAAATAATAGAATCCATTACCAGAAGTTCTTCCTGCAGATTCCTTATCTAATCCATCAAATCTTTGGATGATATCTGCATGATAAGGAATTTCATATGGTGGTACTACTGGTTCACCAAATCTTTCGTTTTCTACATTTTCACTATCATCACGACCAACAGGTACACTTTTATCTACAATATTTGGAATAACATACATTCTCTTTTGAAGCTCTTCTTGTAAAGATGGAAGCTTATCATCAAGCTCTTTAATCTTTAAATCATATCCACCTAAAGACTCCTTCATCTTCATTGCTTCATCCTTTTTGCCTTCACGCATTAATTGTCCGATAGCCTTTGAATCCTTATTCTTTTGTGCCTTTAAAGTTTCAACCTCAGTCTTAATTGCTCTAATTTCCTTATCTAATTCAATTACTTCATCAACTAAAACTAATTTTTCATCTTGGAATTTCTTCTTAATGTTTTCCTTTACTAATTCTTTATTTTCTCTTACAAATTTAATGTCTAACATGATATTATCTCCTTTAATTTATAAAAAAAGCCCTTAGAAAAAAATTCTAAGGACGGAATTACCGCGGTGCCACCTTATTTCCTGCATAAGCAAGCTCTCTATCCAATATCGTAGGACCTACGTTTTCTTATCGTGGTTTGATTCATCTACCATACATACCATATCTCACCAAACTATGGCTCTCTTAAATGCATTAAATAAATTACTATTTCCAGTCTCTTAAGAAAATATAACACAATTATTATAACATAATATCTCTTAAATTCAAGATTATTAGAACAAAATAAAGCAGGAGTAACCCTCCTGCTAAAATTTTACTTATAATTTCTTCTCTTTATTGCAACATATCCTAAGAATATATGTAATGCACTAAACATTATTGGTGCAACAAATCTTAACGCAAGTGAAATAACGTTAAACTTTTGACCATTACTAACCTTAACTAAATTCATTAGCATAGAAAATGTATTCTGATCATAAATTTGATATAAATAATCAGATGGTGAATTCATAAGATCTGTTGAGAATAAAGATTTAAAATAATTAAATGCGTCAAATATTAAATATCCTTCTATTGCATTGTGCTGTGAATCTGCTGTCTTATTTACTGAAATAAGAATTGATGGAATAATCATTGGGATAATCATACCAAATAAGAATCCACATACCATTACAGTTACAACTGCAAGTGCTGGCTTATCTAATGCATATGCAAATAAGTTAATGATTGTTGCAATAGTAATCCAAGTTAAGATCATTAATGCAAAATAAATAAGTACGTATCCAATATGTACTTCCTTAGCCCAACCAATGCCTAAGCCAAGTCTAAATGTAAATAATGAAGTAATTAATGCTACAACCAACGCAAATGCGTATAACGCAACATATAATGTAACAGTAACAATTAAATTAGAGAAATAAATTTGAGGTCTTGTCTTACCAATAATTAACTTATTTCTAATTGTACCTTGTTGGCAATCCTTACCGATTGCGATTGACATTAATAATAATAGAATAAATCCTACAGGAACAAAGAATAATGTAGATGTTACTGCAGATTCTAAATACATTGCAGGCTTATAATATTCTGCAAAAGTCATTGTTGCATCAATTGAACCTTGTGCTATTTCAGCATTATATGATGCAAGTTGAGAATTTTTATTGATTAATTCAACAAAGAATAATAATAAAGGATATCCAATACCAACAGCGCCAGAAATAATTGCACTAACTAAGAATAGCTTATCCTTAACAATTCTTAAAAAATCATACTTAATTAAGTTGGCCATTGTCATTACCTCCATTAATAATATGCATATAATAATCTTCAATAGATCCATTAATTGTCTTGAAGTCAGCTACATCAATACCTTCCTTAGAAAGTAATGAAACTGCCTTAGATAATTCAAATTCTCCTGCAATTTCTAATGTATCACCAACTAATTCAACCTTAATAGATTCACCCCTTAAGATTTCTTGTGCTAAATTATTATTAGTTGTCTTAAGAATTGTCTTCTTTTCTGTAATATTATGTAATTCTTCTGTTGATAATTCTTTTACAATCTTACCATGAGAAATAAATCCATAACGTGTTGCGATTAAAGATAATTCTGTAAGAATATGAGATGAGATAAAGATTGTTGCACCCATCTTATGTAAGTCTAAAATTAGATTTCTAATTTCAACAATACCAGTTGGGTCTAATCCATTAATAGGCTCATCTAGAATTAAAATATCAACATTATTAACAAACGCCATTGCAATACCAAGACGTTGTCTCATACCAAGTGAGAAATTTCCTGCCTTCTTCTTTGAATTGTAAAGATCCTTTAATCCTACACGTTCAAGAATAGATTTAATTCTTTCAGGATCTGGCTTTTGTCCAGATAAGATTAAATTCATCTTTAAATTATCATATGCAGTAAATCCATGGAATAACGCAGGCTGTTCAATAATAGCCCCCATCTTTTTTCTTTCTTCAATGATTCTTGGATCAGTTGATGAAACTCCATTAATTAAGAATTCACCTGAATTAACCTCTATTAAACCAGCTAAAACTCTCATCGCAGTTGATTTACCTGCACCATTTTCGCCAACGAATCCGTAAATATCGCCTTTATTAACTGTTAAAGTAAGATGGTCTAATGCATTTTTACCATCGTATTTTTTAACGATATCTCTAAATTCTAAAACTGGCTTGCCAATATCTTCATTTGACATTTTACTTTTATCAAATAAATCTGACATAGAATTATTATTAGTATTTTCCATTTTATACTCCCTCCTATAACTTCCTTGATTATATCATAACAACATCGTATATTACAAGAAAAAATCCGTTATAAAAACGCTATAACGGATTAGATATTACTTACTATCTTCTTTATTTAATTCATTCTCTTTTTTAATATTAGCTTCTTTATTTAAAAATCTAATATAAAAATATGCAATAACAACACCAATTATAAATACAAATACACCACATAATAATGTAACATACCATAAATTCCATATAGATGATGCAAGTACTGTATAAACAATTGTTGCAATTAAAATATAACAAAACGCAACAAATAATTGTCTATAATTATTTTTAACATAATTCAACAACTAAATCACCTTACTTCTTTTTATTATCCTTTTCACTAAAGAATAAACCTTGTATTATTAACACTAATAAGGCAATACCAAATAATATCGCTGCAGTAGTCCAGCATGCTGCCTTATCTACACCATATTTTCCAATTGAAAAATATCCCCATACTGCATCAGTAAGGAAAAATATTCCAACTAAAAATAATATAACTGATGTAACAATTAGTAATGTTGAAATTATTCTTTTAATCTTGCTTCTTTTTTCCATATTAAGCTCCTAATAAATAACTAAATATATTATAAAGAAAAGATTAAATTAAATCAATTATTTATTATTGAATTCATCTATTTTTAAATTAGGTAATAATGCATTAATATATATTCCAATATATGAAATCAAAAAGAATTGGAAAAAGAATAAATTTTGAATAAAATATCTTGTCTTAAATTTATTATTTATTCTTTCTTTAATTAATAAAACTAAAGTAAACAATAATAAAGCTAAATAAATACCTAATGGTATAGCTATTGTATATACTAAATGATTACCAATAGCTAAATTATTAGAAAGTCTATAGAATAGATTAATTACTATAGTTGAATAAAAAACTATAAATGATAATAACATTATCTTTAAAGGATTTAATCCTATAAGCTCATTAAATACTGATGCATCCTTTTTCTTAAATCTTCTTAATGGCTTTCTATTCTTTTTTCTTATTGCTATATAGCCTTTCATTTTAAGTAATCTAGTATTATTATATTCAATTACATCATCACTTATATCTTCATAATATATAGCATTCTTATTATATATTGAGCTATATCCTTCAATCATTCCATTAACACTAAATTCATAAGATATATTTAATGAATGCCATGGGAATGTTTTGTAATAATCTATTATTTTAGATGAAATATAAAATGCTTGACTAGATAAATATATATTCTTATGCTCTTTCATTCTTATACTATTATTAATATTAAATATAGAATTAAATAACATTCTTCTTAATATAAAACCATTATATATTTCTTTAGACTTCTTAAGACCAATACCATAGTTATATCCTTTAGTATATGATATAACCATATTTTTAATATATGATTTATCTAATGTAATATTAGAATTAATAAAGAAATATATATCATAATGCTTATTTCTTTTTAATATTTCTTCTACTGCAAAGCTTAATATGTATTCTTTAGTCATAAAATTAGATTCATTAGAATTAATTATATTAATGCCATAAAACTCGGATACTATTTTAGACATTTCATCATCTTTATCTAATATTACAAATATATCTTTCATATTAATTTTATAGTCTTGGTCTTTAATAGAATCTAATAATAATTTAAGCTTATTAGAATCTTTTATATCATTTATTAATATGCATATATTATCTGGATTTTTATTTGCTGTATTATATTTTTTTCTATTATTTGCAACAACACCTGCAAGTAAAACAATTAATGATATTAAAAACATAATAATACATACTACATAAATTATTTGAAATGTATTCAACTCAAATCACTTCTTTCAAATAAATTATATCATCATAAAAGATATTTGTATTTTAAAATTTTTAGATGTGCAAATTGCACAAAAATAAAGTGTTTTCAATGAAAATTAATGAAAACGCTTGCATTTTTATTTTTTTGTGCTATTGATATTATATCTTAATTAAATTTTAGAGGAGGAATAATAAGAAATGAGTCTAATTAAGAAAATTGCTTTAGGGTGTGCTTCACTCTTAGCGTGTGCTGCATTTTTAGCCGGAATGAAGGTTTCTGCAGCATCTTCTACTTCTTGGAATTTTAAAAATACTAATTTTAAAAATCTAGGAACAATTAAATCAACTGTAACAGTTGATAATCTTACTTTAACTGCTAATTCATCTAAGACAATGGCAGTTAAATCTAATTCTGTAACTGTAAGTGGTACAACTTACACATACTGCTTAGCTTTAGGTGGCGGTGGTTCAACAAGTTATAGAAGTGTTAAGGTGCCAGTATCTGGTGCATCTACTATTAAAGTAACACTTGACGCTTCAGCTTCACGTACACTTGTAGTTGCAAATTCAAAGGGTTCTCAAATGGGAACTTTAGCCGCTTCAACTTCTGCTCAAACAAAGAGCTACAACTACACAGGATCTAGTGGTTATGTTTACTTATATTCATCAAATAGTAATATTAACCTATATAAGATTCAAGTAGATTCTAATTCCACTTCATCTGGTTCTACATCAGGTGGTTCAAGCTCTGGATCTAATTCAGGTTCAAATTCAGGATCTAATTCTGGATCTAATTCGGGATCTAATTCTGGTTCAACATCAACATCTGGAAATACAATTACTGTAAAGAATGGTGGAACAACACTTGCATCTGCTATTTCTAAGGCTAAGAGTGGTACTACAATTATTATTGATGGTACTGTTAAGTCTGGCGCAGTAAAGGTACCTTCTGGTGTTAATATTAAGGGTACAAACAATGCTACAATCGATTTCTCTCAAACTTCTGGTAGCAATGGTCGTGGTCTTACATTTAATGGTTCAGGTTCAACTGTTGAATATATTACTGTAAAGAACGCATCAGATAATGGTATTTATATTGAAGGTTCTAATAATACATTTAGAAATGTAAATGCTACAAAGAATCATGATGCTGGCTTCCAAATTTCAAATGGTGGCGCAAATAATAAATTCTACAATTGTAAATCTACATATAATGCTGATTCAAAAGGTGAAAACGCTGATGGATTCGCATGTAAATTACATTCAGGTACAGGTAACTACTTCGAAGGCTGTATTGCAGAATACAATTCAGATGATGGATGGGATTGCTATGCAGCACATGGTGCAGTAACTCTTGTTAATTGCCAAGCTAACTATAACGGATACTGTGATGGTATTTATGGTGATGGTAATGGATTTAAGATGGGTGGAGTTGATAATAAGACTTCTGGTGTAAAAGCACACTTAGACCCATTAAATCATAAGCTTACAAATTGTACAGCTAAAGGTAACTACGCAAATGGTTTCGACAGAAACAATCAAAATGGTGTTGTTACAATGACAAAGTGTACAGGTGATTCTAATAAGAAGAAAAATTATAACTGGCCTGCATCAGGTACTCCTTCTGCATTAGGATATAAAGTAACATTCGGTAAAGCTATTATCGATAGCTGTATTTCTAAGAATGGTAAAAACGATATCTCTGGTGCTACATTAAAAGGAAACTGCCAAGGATTCTAATAACAACTAACAAAAAGGACTTTAAAGCAATGCTTTAGAGTCCTTTTACTATTAATAATAACATACACTTTTAGATGCCCTTACAAACTTAAATGATAGAATGAATATATTAATTAAACAAATTACAGACATACCAATTCCAACGCCGAAAACAACCTTACCAACAAGAATCAATCCTTCTGGCGATTCAAGTGCGGCTTCTTCTGGGTGATCAACTAAAAAATACAATGTGAATGTATCACCAATTTCACCCTTATTCTTAACTCCTTCATCCATATAATATAAATATTCTTTATCATTATATTTATATGACATAACATAATAATACTCAGTTATATTCCTTTCATATAACTCACTATATACTTCTTTTTCTTTTATTTCTATAACAGTACCTGTGGCACTAGCAAATTCTTGATGTTTTAACATTAAATTGTTAATGCTTAATGTAATTAAAACAATAGCACTAGTAAGTGAAGCTATAATAATTATTAAATGACCCACAAAAAATCTAACATTTTTAATAGTTTGTATAAACTTTCTTACTGATCTAGAATCTACCTTAACACTATTATTTGCATCTTTTTTTAAATGTGATTCTTTATATTCTTCTTTAATACTATCACCAATTTTACCACCGCAAATAGGGCAAAATACTGCAGTATCATCAACAAAATTATTACAATTATTACACTTCTTCATCTAAAAACACCTCAACTGAAGAAATTATAACATTAAACATATTACAATTAAATATTTAAACTGGAGTTTAAATAATATATTTATGAAAAAAGAGCTCTAAAATTAGAGTTCTTTTTTCATAAAATAGTCTCCCCTTTTAAAAAACTTTAAAAGAGATTCATCATAAAATTTTTTGAATCCAAATTTTTCATATACATGTATCGCTGCTTTACATTTTGAATTTGTTATAATTTTTATTTCTTTGGCACCATGTTCTTTTGCATAACAAATACATTTTTCTATTAAAGGATAACTTGCATGCCTCTTAGAGCCCAAATTTATTGCTGCAACCTTGCTAATTTCCCAAATGTCATCACCAATAAATGGTTCAATCATTGCACATGCAATAACAACACCATCCTCTATATTAAAAAATATATTTGCACCATTTTTAATTTTATCATCAATAGTATTAAATGAATCAATATCTATTTGTTCTATTTCAAATAGTTTTTCAATCCAATTAATATTCAATCTAATGAAATCTTCTTTATATTT
>CACZRY010000164.1 GCA_902783745.1 uncultured Erysipelotrichaceae bacterium | reverse complement strand
TTTATATCCTTATCATCAAGCTTTAATAAGATTTCATCTAAATCTTTCATTAATTCTTCAAATGATTTTTCATTATCCTTCATTTTTCATAACCTCCGTTACAGTAGATAAAACATAACCATCATTTAATCTAGTTTTTATATTATCTCCAATATTAATATCACTAGTCTTTTTTACTACCTTATTTCCTACCATAGAAATAGAATAACCCTTATCCATTATTTTTAATGGAGAGGCAAGCTCAAGCTTTGATTTTGCTAAAACAAATTGATTTCTTTTTAAATCTAAGATTGTTTTAATATTTTTATTTAAGCTTAAGACCTTGTTATTTAATAATTCTTTATTATGGTTAATAAGCTTATTTGGATTTTTTGATTGTATTTCATTATATTTACCATCAAGTATAAGCTTATTTTCATTTATAATTGATAAAATCTTTTGATTTAGATTTTTTATTTTATTATCAAGCATATCCTTTTCATGCTTAATAATATTTATAGGCTTATGTAATTCTAAGATTTTATCATAATTTAGCATCTTAGTTTTAGCCTCATCAATAATATATTTAATTCTTTTATCTAATTTATTTTTTGAGTCTATTAAATAATTATTTAAATCTAAAATATCAGGTGTTGCAATCTCAGCACCAGCAGTAGGTGTAACAGCACGAATATCTGCGACAAAATCGGCAATAGTATAATCTATTTCATGTCCTACTGCTGAAATAATTGGGATATTTGAATTATATATTGCATATGCAACAATACGTTCATTAAAAGCCCAAAGGTCTTCTATTGAACCTCCGCCTCTACCAACAATTAATACATCACATAAATTATCTTTATTTGCAGCCTCAATTTGCCTTACAATATCTCCTTTTGCATCCTCACCTTGTACAATTGCAGGATATAAGATTACATTAGCTAATGGATATCTTCTTGTAATTGTTTTAATGATATCTCTTACTGCAGCACCAGTTTTAGATGTAATTACACCAATTGTTTTTGGGAATTTAGGAATAGGCTTTTTATGTTCTTGTTTAAATAAGCCCTCTTCTTCTAATTCCTTTTTTAGCTTTTCATATGCTAAATGCAAATCTCCAAGTCCATTATTATGCATTTCAAATACATTAATTTGATATGAACCTGATGGCTCATATAATGTAATTCTTCCCTTTACATAAACCTTCATACCATCTTCTGGTGTAAAATTACATTTTGACGCACTTGATGCGAACATAGTTGCATCAATTACTGCATAATCATCCTTTAATCTAAAATAAAAATGTCCACGAGCATTATGCTTGAAGTTTGAAATTTCACCTTCCAGTAAAACAAGCTCAAGATTATGGTCGTGGTCAAATTTATACTTAATATATTTAGTTAGGGCAGTTACAGTTAAGTATCTTTCCTCCATAAATATAAAACCTCTTATCTTACTACATTCTTTAACATTGTATCTAAGACTCTATTATTAAATTTAGTAGCCTTTAGGTCACCTTGATCACTAAATTCCTTAGTAATTTCTAATGCTTCATTAATAACAATATTTGATGGAGTATCTGTATATAGTAATTCTGCTCCAGCAAGTCTTAGGATAGATAGGTCAACAACATTTAATCTACTAATTGTATAATTAGTTAATGATTGTTGAATTAAAATATCTATATCTTCTTTAT
Source organism: uncultured Erysipelotrichaceae bacterium (assembly GCA_902783745.1). GTDB lineage: Bacteria > Bacillota_I > Bacilli_A > Acholeplasmatales > Anaeroplasmataceae > Anaeroplasma. Next base: position 2,847 of record CACZRY010000164.1, on the reverse strand, counting down.
GTTCTGCAACAAGAGTAACGAAATATTTTGCATCAGAATCCTTTAATCTTGAAGCTTCTTCAATAAAATTCTTGTTTGAAACTTCAAAAGAATAAATCATCTGCATTGCGATTACTCTTGATTCTCTTCTTGACTTTTTAAATTCTTCCTTTACTTCTTTTTCTATAGTTGCCATAATTAATCTTAATCTCCAAAAAAATTTATATTTATATTGTATCATGAAATAGTACTTATTTAAAGTAATTTCGTTTGGGACTTTTTTACTAAAATAAGTAAAAAACATAAAGAATTTTACAATTTTTTCTCAACTTTTACAACATAATTTATGATATTAAATTATTTGAATACTTAAATCTTGTAATGTATAATATTAATAGATTTTTAAATTAGGAGAACAAATATGGAAAATATCGTATTAGATAAAAATAAAATTCCAACTCATGTTGCAATTATATTAGATGGAAATGGTAGATGGGCTAAGCAAAGACACCTACCTAGAGTATTAGGTCATAGAAAAGGTGCATTTAATATTTATGATGTCTCAAAAGCCGCAGCTGAATTAGGTATTAAATATTTAACAGTATTCTGCTTCTCAACAGAAAACTGGACAAGACCTGATGATGAGGTTTCATACATCATGAATAAACCAATGCGTTTCTTTAAAAGATTCAGAAAGGATATTGTTGGTTCTTCTGCAAGAATTAAAGTAATTGGAAGACGTGATAGACTATCTAAAGAATTCTTAGAAATGGTTAATGACATGGAAGAATCTACAAAAGACCATACTGGTCTTACATTAACATTATGTGTAGATTATGGTTCAAGAGATGAAATTACAACCGCAGTAAAAGAAATCGCTAAAAAAGTTAAAAATAACGAAATAGATATAAATGACATTAATGAAGATTTAATTACAAATAATCTATTCACAAAAGATTATCCTGAACTTGATTTATTAATTAGAACATCAGGTGAGGAACGTATTTCTAATTACTTACTTTGGCAGCTTGCGTATGCTGAATTATATTTCACAAAAACATATTGGCCAGATTTTAATAAAGATGAATTAGTAAAAGCAATTTATTCATACCAAAATAGAAATAGAAGGTTTGGTGGATTAAAGGATGATTCAAGTAAATAAAATTGAACCTCAAGGATTCTGTGGTGGTGTTAATAACGCTATCAAAATCTTAAATAAGGTTTTAGAAGATAAAAACACTAAAAAGCCTATATATTTATTAGGTAACCTAATTCATAATAAATTTGTTATGGAAGAATTCGAAAAAAAAGGTGTAATTATATTAGATATAAAAGGTAAAACCAGACTTGAACTTTTAGATTTAATCAAAACTGATGGTACAGTTATATTTTCTGCCCATGGTGTTTCACCTAGCGTTTATTCTAAAGCGAAATCTATGGGATTAGATATCGTTGATGCAACATGTCCTTATGTTAATGTTGTACACAATAAAATAATAGATTATATAAAAAAAGGATATTCTATTATTTATATAGGTGGAAAAGGACATCCTGAGTGTGAAGGTGTATTAGGAATTGATGATAATATTTCACTTGTAACATCAAAAGATGATGTTATAAACCTTAACATAGATAATGAATTAATCTATGTAACAAATCAAACTACATTATCAATTTATGATATTAAAGATATATTTAATGAAATATTAAATAAATATCCTAACGCAGTAATTGATGATAAGATATGTATGGCAACAACAATAAGACAAAAAGCAATAATGGAACAAGATATTCCAGATTTATGTATAATTGTTGGTGACCCTTCTTCTTCAAACACTAAAAAGCTTAAACAAGTATCTCTATTAAAAGGTATAAATACTATTATGATAGAATCTATAAAAGATTTATCTAATATTTCTTTTGATAATATTAAGACTGTATCTATATCTTCTGGTGCATCTACTCCTTCTTATTTAGTAGATGAAATAATAAATTATATAAAAAATATAAAATAGAGGCATGATTTATTCATGCCTTTTAATTACTAAAAAGATTTTTTATAACCAATACCATAAGAATCAGTATAATAATCTATTCTTTTACTATTATTATATATTGGTTCATAATAATTATCTTTTATACCTGCTAAAGATACTACTTCTTTATGAATTAATTTCATAAAATCATCTTTATATTCTTTATAATTTTGATTTTTTAATGGGATAATAGGTTTACCTATATTTATAGTTAAAGATGCAGGTGATTTAAATATTTTAGATCTAATAAAACCATTTTTCCTATAGCTAATTGCTAAAGGAAGAATAGGTTTATTATTTTTAATACTAAAATATGCAAATCCATCCTTAAATGGCCTTATAGGTCTATAAAACTCCCACATACTACCTTCTGCATAAATGTGAAGCCATCCATTATTATTTAAGTAATTGTTTATTTCTTTAACAAATTTTAAAGAGCCTTTTATATTATCTTCTGGGATAGGAATACCACCTGCAAGCTTAACTAAACCTCTATTAGAAGCTTCTAAATTCTTCTTCCATGCTAAAAACTTTATATCAGTTTTCTTTAATGCCTTAGATATTGCAAGATAATCCCACATATGTACATGATTGCATACTGTAATAGCGCCATCTTTTAAAACATCTTTATATAATTTTAAATTCTTTCTTCCTACTATTTTTAAGTTTAATCTTATCTTGACTAATGGAAACACAATTAATCTAACAATAAATCTAAAAAATTTTAATTTTCTTTTAAATCTCTTAGATTCATCTATATATTGATATTTTTCATTTAAATCTAAATTAATAACACAATCTTTTTTTAAATAATGCATAGATGTATCTTTAG
>CACZRY010000163.1 GCA_902783745.1 uncultured Erysipelotrichaceae bacterium | reverse complement strand
TTTTTAAAGGTTAGTTTTGACTAACCACTTATATTATATATCAAAAATAATTGATGTCAATATAAAAAAATACAAAAATAGTTTTTTCTACTTTTGTATTTCTTCTAATGTTTTCTTTATAAAATCATAATACTTGTTTAATTCATTAGGTACATATAAATCAAATAATTTTTTATCATTATTTAATATTGATTCTCTTAATTTTGTTGCGGAAATATCAATTAATTTTCTTGATACCTTTTTAATTGTTATATTAGATAATACTTCTTTTCTAAACCAAAGATCAACCTTATCCTCATTACCAAATATAAATAAATCAGGTGTTATATTATTATCTTTTAAAGTCTTAATTAGATAATCTCCCCATAAATATACATTACCAACACCTAAATCATATATTGGTAATACTATTACATCAGGTCTTATGCTTTTAATCATTTCTTTTCTTTCTTCAAAAGAAAATGGATTATCTAATGTTCTTTTTTTATCTGAAGAACCAATAAGGACTACTGTTTTTTCTGCTAAAGATAAAGATTCATCGATTAATGATATATGTCCCTTGTGTAGCATTTGGAATCTTCCTAATACTACTCCAACCTTATATTTTTTCATATTACTTATTTCTTTTTAATCTAAAATCTATAGAATTCTTTAAGTATTTTAGATATACTTCATCATCACACATTGTCTTTGTGGAAGAATCTGATATTTTTGCGACAGGTCTATCGTTTACATATTGTAGCTTAATTACAATATTTAACGCATCAACACATGTGTCATTTGTTATATATGTACCAATACCAAATGATACCTTAGATTTATCTTTAAAATATTGATATAAAGCTTCTGCACGCTTAAAGTCTAGTGAATCTGAGAATAATAACATTTTAGTTTTAGGATCAACTCCATATTTTTTATAGTGATTAATAATCTTTTCACCCCAAATATATGGGTCTCCACTATCATGTCTTACACCACTATAGTTATTAACCATTGCACGATCAAAATCTAATAAGAATAAATCAGTAGTTAATGTATCAGTTAAGGCTGTACCATTATCACCTTTATATTCATCATACCAATCATTTAATGCATAATGATTAGTATAAGCTAAAGGAATTGAATCAATTCCTTGATACATTTGTACATATTCATGTGCGAATGTACCTATTGGTGTTAGATTATATTTATATGCAAAATATACATCTGATGTACCAACCATATTAGGGCATGAATCCTTTAAACGCTTAATTGCGTAATTCATAAATTCTTTTGATAATCTTCTTCTACAACCAAATTCTGCAAATTTAAAATTATATTCTTTATTTTTAAATTTTAAAATCTTTTCTTCTAATCTTTCTTTTGCAGATTCTAAAAGCATATTATAATCATATTTACATCTAAAATATACTTCATTAATTATTTCTAATAAATATATTTCAAATTGCATAGCTGAAAATAAAGGGCCTTTTACTATTACATTTAAAATACCACTATCTAAATATGTAGTTACATAATCTCTTATAGGATGCCATAATCTTAAAAATTCAACATAATCGAATTTAATAAATCTAATACTTCTTAGGTAATCTAATTCATCATTTGTAAATTTTAATGTGCACAAATGATCAATTTGCATATTAATTTCATTAAGCATTTCATCTGTGAATATAACATCTTTATTACGACATTTAAAATGGTATTCACCATTTAGGTCTGTATGCTTATGAAATATTACTTGATTCATATTGAATTTATATAAATCTGTATCTAATAATGATGTAATTATTGGTTCAAATTTCATCTTATTTTCCCTCTTTTAATTCAAATCTTGGCATAAGTGTAATCTTATGCATATTTGCCTTATGCATTCTTTCTATTTTTTCTTTTATCTTAAGGTCATAACAAATACCAGTTCTAATATATTGATCTAATGTATCATATGTAAAGCCTAGCTTATCTTCATCACTTTTTCCTGATAATCCGTCTTCTGGAGTCTTTTCAATTAATTCATTTGGAAGCATAAATTCTCTTGCTAAAGCCTTAACTTCAGTTTTAGTTAGATTTGCAAGTAAGCTAAAATCTCCTGCACTATCACCATATTTAGTTGAATATCCAACATAATCCTCACTTAAATTACATGTGTTACATACTAAAGCCTGATTTAGTGCCGCAAACCCATATAATATAGTCATTCTTACTCTTGGTGGAGTATTTATTCTAAATGCTTCAGTGTTGTTTGGATCATCTCCAATTACTAAAGAAACTGAATTAGATATATTATCAACTATATCCTTTATATTAACCTCATATGCGTTAATGCCTAAGAAATCTCTTATTTGATATGCACAATTAATATCATGCTGACTTCCTTTTGGCAATAAAACGCCTATAACATTTTCACTACCTAATGCTTCTTTTAATATTGCAGCACAAAGTGATGAATCAATTCCACCAGATAATCCTATAACGGCTTTATTAATACCTGTTTTTGCAAAATAATTTCTTGTCCAGTTTATAATTTCATTCTTCATATTGTTGTCTCCTAAATTATTATAATTTTATTCTAATAATTAGTATATGTCAATAAATTAAAAGAGAGCTAACGCTCTCTTCTTAGTCTTGCAATATCTAATGCAACTTTTAAATATTTATCTAAATCATTAAGCCTAAATAAAAGCTTAGGATTTTGTCCTTTAATATCTGATGCCATCAAATCAAAAATCATTTTTAGCTCTTCTTCATCATCACCAAAATCCTCAATAAAATTATCTATAGATTCATTTTCAAATGAAAATCTTCTATCGTGATAATATATAAGCTTTGCAACAAGAGTTATAAATTTCTTTGGATAATGAAGATTGAATAAGTATTTTACTGCAGTATCCCTTGATAATTTAAAATGTCCATAAAAATGACCTACATTATCACTATCCAAAGTAAATGATAATGGTTTATCTATATCATGAAATAATGCGGCATATCTTGTTGCAAGATTTGGTTTTGTTGAATCTAAAACTAATAAAATATGCTCAAATACATCTAAATGATGCCATTTAGTATTTCTTTGATCAAATTTATAACAATTTCTTAAATTAGGGAAAAAATAATAAAATACTTCCTTAAATTCTCTTATTACATTTGATGGTTTATTTGATACTAATATTTTATCTAGTTCATCCCTAAATCTAGAATCTATAACTTCATTTAATAAAGAAACATTATTAATAAAATAATCCTTTAATTCATTATCATATGATAAATTATATACACTAATCAATCTAATACCTCTTAAGATTCTTAATGGATCTATTGAAATCATATCAGATAAATTATATGAAGGTCTTAATATTTTATTATTAATATCTAATCTACCATTTAATGGATCATATATATTTGAATTAATATCTACTGCGATAGAATTAATTGTATAATCTCTAAGCTTTAAATCAGATATAAGATTATCTCCTTTAAAAGGTGTTATTTCTATATGTGTTTCACCTATTTTAACAAGTACTGTTTTTTTAGATGAATAAAGCTTAGTTTTATAATCCTTAAATACATCTATTATTTCATCTGTATTAGCATTAGTTGTAACATCATAATCATTTGTTTTAACATTAAAATAATAATCTCTTATAGCACCACCTACAAGGTATGCTTCAAAGCCATTATCATTTAATATTTGTAATGCGATTTTTAAATCATTTATTAAAGGAAACATAAAATTGCTCCATCCATTATTTAGATAATATTTCTAAACCTTCTTCTGTCATTAATAATGTATATTCCCATTGTGCTGATAATAGTCCATCATCAGTATATACAGTCCAATCATTAGATGCATCTAAGAATATTTTTCTTGTTCCTTGATTTACCATTGGTTCTATTGTAAATACCATTCCTGGAAATAATACCATACCAGTGCCTTTTTTACCGAAGTGTGCTACATAAGGATCTTCGTGTAAGTCAAGTCCTACACCATGTCCTCCTATTTCATGGACTACTGAATAGCCATGTTCTCTTGCATATTTTTCACAGATATATCCAATATCACCTAAACGCATATAAGGTTTAATCTTTTCAACACATAAATCTAGCATTTCTTTTGTAACTCTAACTAATCTTTTAGCTTCTTCAGATACGTTACCAATTAAAAACATTCTAGATGAATCACCATAATATCCATTTAGATTAGTTGTACAATCTACATTAATAATATCTCCATCCTTTAATACATCATCCTTAGATGGAATACCATGACAAACTGCGTCATTAATAGATGTACATACAGATTTTGGAAATCCTTCATAATTTAGTGGTGCAGGTATACCGCCTAATTCCTTAGTCTTGTTATATACAATGTCATCAATTTCTTGAGTTGTCATACCGACATGTATGTGCTTTGCAACCTCATCTAATACTAAAGTATTTGCAATACTTGCCTTTCTTATTCCTTCAATTTGTTCATCTGTTTTAATCATTTGTCTTGTAGGAACCTTACAACCCATTTTGATCCATTTTTCTGCCACTAAATCATAATCAATCATTTTCAATATCTCCTTCAGTTTTCTTCAAAAACAACTTTTGCATGTTAATATCTACATTATAAAGGTCATCAGAATATTTCTTCAAATTAACCTTTTCTTCTTCAGTATAAACATTTTTAGATTTATATCTTAACTCATGTTCAAGTGATGCCCACATATCCATTGCGATTGTTCTAAATTGGATTTCAATTGGGACAACTCTAACATCACCAACAACATATATATCAATATCACATATTACATGTACACTTCTATATCCTGATGCTTTTGGTTTTTCAATATAATCTTTAATAAATCTAATTTGAATATCCTTATGCTTAGATAGTAAATCTATAATTTGATAAATATCATTAATATAATTACAAACTACTCTCATACCAGCTATATCATATAGATATTCTTTAATTGAATTCATAGTAACAGGATAACCTCTTCTATGAATTTTTTCTATAATATTTTCTGGTGTCTTAATACGAGACTCAATGTGATGTATTGGATTATGTGAAAATGAAGTCTCGCAATAATTATCAAGATTTTCTATTTTAGCTTGCATTTCCTTTAATGCATAGCGGTAAAATTTTTCAATCTTAAAATATTCGTTTAATAAATTTTTATCATTAGCTGATAAATCATTAAATTTTTCCCCTATACCATTTTGTTGTTCTTTTATATAAAACGCCATAAATTATACCTACATTCTTTATTTTTTTGTTATAAAGAATTTATTAAACTCCCCTATATAATAATTAATTAAATTCCTTTGCAATCTTATTTACAACACCCATATCGCATTTTCCTTGAAATTGAGTTTTAAAATGCTTCATAATAGATGGGATTGATTTGTCATCAAGCTTTTCTATTTCACTTCTGATTTCATCTTCACTCATCATCTTAGGTAAGTACTTAGAAATTACATCTTTTTGAGTTTCAAGCTCAGCTACTGTATCTTCTCTTCCTGCCTTCTTGTAACCTAAAATCTCATCTTCTAGTTCTTTAATTGTCTTTTGAATAATTCTTACGCAATCACTATCAGGTAATTCTTTTGCGCCAAGACCTTTTTCTATACTTTCATTTTTAAACTTTCCAAATAAAACTGAAAGTATTGCTCTTGCTACTTTGTCATGTGCCTTTAAGGCATCAATATTTGCTTTTTGTATATCTTCAAATAACATTTTATCATCCTCTTTTCAAATAAATTATATCACTTTTATATATTATATAAAACACCAATATTAAAAAGTTTGTATCTTCTAACTATTTACATTTCTTTTCATATTGCTTTAAAAATATATATGACTTATAATTAGTGGTGAAGTACACGATTAAATTAAATAAAATAAGGAGGTTTTAATCATGAGTATTAAAGATAGCCTTAAAGGCAGAAAGTACAAATTACTTTTATTGATAGGAAAGCCTGGTAGTGGAAAATCAAAATACCTATTAAACTATTCTAAAGAAAACGGTATTCCAATTTTAGATTTTGACACTATCTTAGGACAAACTATTCCAAAGGACAAAAATATTAATTATATTTATGATTTTGTAAGAGGATTTTTAGAATCTTATAGTCCTGAAGAAATTCTAATTGATAAGAAAGCCATTTTATACGATAAGAATTCAAAGATTGACTTGTTAGATTTCTTAATGGAGTTATCTACAAAAAAGATTGTTATTGCAACATGGAATGGCTATATTGACCATGAAAAGAACGAGCTTGTTCACGTATGTGATAAATTGCAAAAAGATTTTACATATGATTTAGATAAGCTTGATATTAAATATATTGAATTAAAATAATTATTATTGCTTTGGAGATAATCCAAAGCTTTTTTAATTTTAAAAGAGGACTTTTAAAGTCCTCCTTCTAATTCTTCTTACCAAATATTTCAAGTAATAATACAATTATTCTTAATAATTGAATATAGATATATGCTAAAGTAATTAACAATCCTAAAGCAACACTCCATTCAGATTCTTTTCTACATCCACCATTAACACATGCTTGTGCCTCACTAAAATTAAATACTAGTGATAAACATGCGAATATTAAATATAACAATTCAACAGCGAATATTAAGAATAAGAATGAACCAGATAATCTTGAGAATAAACCTGAAATAACTAAAAATAAAGTAGTAAATAAGCTTAATGCAATTGCAGAAATTAAAATAGATAAAACAAATCTTCTAAAGAATGATCCGTTTCTAATAATTCCTGTTGCAAATAATACAAGCATTACAGCAAATATAACAACTGTACCAAATACTGCAAGTGTACCAATATAATAACCAGGATATGCTGCTTCAACAATACCAGTAACAAATCCTAATGCAAATCCTTCTGCTATAGAATAGATTGCAATGCAAACTTTCGCAGCCTTATCGCTTAGTCTACCAACTAATCCAGCAATAGTTGCAACAATTACAGCAACAATAGCACCAATACTTGAATATACTATCCAATCGGTTGCCATTTCATCTGTACCCTTTGCAGCAATAGCCCTATTAATCATAAGTAACATTACAGTTGATGTTGCAATTGCAACAAGCATTGTAATAGTAAAGAAAATAAATGTTTTAATAGAAATACCAGAATATGAGGCCTTATCAACATCATCGTAGCAATCAGCTCCAGTTTGGATTCTACTAAAAATTGGAGTAGGTTTCATATTATTTTTTCCTCCTTAAACATTATTGATTATATCATAAAAATACTAATATATACATTATTTTAAAGCAAATAACATATTTTAACATTTTTTTACCTTGTATAGAATATTATAATAAAAACCCCTAGAAAACAGAAATTATATTTCGAAAATTCCTAGGAGTTTTATATTTTATTTTAGTCGCTGAACGCAAATAAGCCTTCAGCTTCAGGTTCAGATTCTTCTTTTAAGTCGCCAAATGCGCCTAAAAGTTTAAATTCATCAACTAAAGATGAAGAAAGTTTTGTTCTCTTTTCTACATCTTCTATAGAATCAAATGGCTTTTCTTCTCTTTTGCTTACGATATCTAAGGCAACTGTTTCACCTAATTTATCTACCGCAACAAATGGAATTCTTAATTTGCCATCTTCAATTGTGAAATTTAATGCATCTGATTTTAATACATCAACAGGTAAGAATTCATAGCCTCTTAATTTCATTTCTAAGACAATTTGTAATGATGTAATTAAATCATCATCCTTAGCTGTCTTTTGAGGTAGACTTTGTAATTCTTTTATTTTACCTCTTACTGCATCTATTCCTTGCATATATAAGAATACGTCATGAGCCTTAGCACGTTTAGATAACCATGCTGAATAGAATAGAGGTGGATAATAAAGCTTAAACCATGCGAATCTTAAGGCATCAAGTACGTATGCGATGGCATGGGCCTTAGGGAACATATATTCAATCTTATCACAAGACCAAATATACCATTCAGGTACTTTATTTTCTCTCATGTAATTTTGGAATTCAATCCATTTATCAGGAGATTTTACCTTCTTATTCTTACGAACGAATTCCATAATATTAAATGCCTTAGATGGTTCAAGTCCCATTCTTATAAGGTCGATCATAATATCATCTCTACATCCTATTGTATCAGCAAATTCAATCTTACCAAATTCAGTTCTACCATTTACTAATTCCTGTGAGTTATTAGCCCATACGTTAGTACCATGTGAAAGACCTGAAATCTTTACTACTTCTGCAAAAGACTTTGGTAATGTTTCAACAAGCATACCACGTACGAATGCTGTACCAAGTTCAGGTAGACCAAATGATGCGACCTTACTTCCAAGTTGTTCTTCAGTTAATCCTAATACCTCAGTACCACCGAATAATGAATAAAGCTTTGCATCATCAATAGGGATATTTCTTGCATCATCGAATGGGAATTCTTCTTGATGCTTATTAACATATTCCATTATATAGTGAAATATAGTTGGATTATCGTGACCTAAAATATCAAACTTTAATAAGTTATCCTCAAATGAGTGATAATCATAATGTGTTGTACGGAATGCATTATCCTTATTATCTGCAGGGTATTGAACTGGTGTAACATCATAAATATCAACATAATTTGGTACAACAACAATTCCACCAGGATGCTGTCCTGTTGAACGTTTAACACCAATTATATATTGTGATAATCTTGTGATTTCACAATCTCTTAATTCTTTATGTGTTCTTTCACAATATCCCTTTACATAACCAAATGCGTTCTTTTCAGCAACTGTACCAACAGTACCACCTCTAAACGCATATTCATATCCGAATACATCTCTAATATATGCATGAGCTGTTGCTTGATATTCACCTGAGAAGTTTAAGTCAATATCAGGTACCTTTTCACCATTAAATCCTAAGAATGTTTCAAATGGAATATCATGACCATCCTTAGAAAGCTTTGAACCACATTTTGGACATACCTGGTCAGGTAAGTCGTAACCTGAAGAAACACTTCTTAATGTTACTTGGAATGGCTTTTCAATATCTAATAATCCATATTTATCAATTTCATCATCTGTCATTCTTAAAGTATGGAAATGACAATTCTTACATACATAGTGTGGCGCAAGCGGGTTAACTTCTGTTATGTTCATTAATGTTGCAACAATAGATGAACCAACAGATCCTCTTGAACCTACTAAATATCCATCCTCATTAGATTTTTTAACTAATAAGTGACAAACATAATAAACTGATGCGTTACCAAATGAAATAATTGATTTTAATTCTCTTTCAACTCTAGCCTTAATAATAGGATGTGGATTTTCACCATACATCTTATTTAAGTTGTCATATACAATTCTTGTCATTTCTTCTGAAATAGATGGTACATGTAAAATAGAGTCTTTAAACTGATCATCTCTTGGTGAGAACATTTCTTTACTAAATGCTTGAATCTTATCAATAGAATCAGCAATTAAATTAGTGTTTGTAACAACTATTTCATATGCTAAATCTTCACCTAAGAATTTAAATTCCTCAAGCATTTCTTCAGTTGTTCTTAAGAATTGATCTGGAATCTCAGTTATTCCCGCTCTTGCAAGTGGGTGTACGCCTCCACCTATTTGTGGAGCTTGTATTAATATATCTCTATATTTTTTATCCTTTGGTCTTAGGTAATGGCAATCTGATGTTGCAACAACAATCTTACCCATTTCCTTACCCCATTTAATAATATTTTTAATAATCTCTAAAATATCATCCTTGCCATTTGGAAGGTCAGAAAAATATTGTGCATAAGACATAGGTGGCTGTACTTCAATATAATCACAAACCTCCATAGCCTTCTTACATTCCTCTTCACTTCTATTTAATGCCATTTCAAATACTTCACCACGATTATCACCACTACCTACTAAAACTCCTTCACGGAATTCATCTAGTACTGATTTTAATAATCTAGCATCTTGATATAAATGCTTAGTCATTGCATCTGATAAAAGCTTATACATATTCTTAAATCCAGCTTGAGTTTTTGCTAAAATATTTAAAGAATATGGGAAAACTAATTCATAATGAATTTCAGGCTTAATTAAAGAATTTAAATCTTTATAATTATAAACGCCCATTTGATATACTTGTTGTAGCATTTGTACAAATGATAAGAATGTAACTCTTGTATCATCATTTGCTCTATGGTGATGTTCTTCTTTAACCTTATATGTTTTAGCTAAAACTTCAAGGTTATATTTCTTAGGTCTATTTGGTTGATATCCTGCAATTACTCTAAATAAATTTAGTGTATCAATTGTACCTTGTTTAACAAAATCAATATTATATTTCTTTGCTTTTGCATAAATCATACCAACATCGAATTTAGCATTATGTGCAACAAATATTGCACCAGAAGAAAATTCTAAGAATTCACGTACAACAGTTTCTTCATCATCTGCATCCTTAACCATATCATCTGTAATAGATGTAAGTGTTGTAATCTTTTGAGAAATATGTCTTTTTGGTTTAACGAATTTCTCAAATTTTTCTATTACTCCGCCTTGGTAAACCTTATATGCTGATATTTCGATTATTTCATCATATGTTTGTGATAAACCTGTTGTTTCAATATCATATACGATATATGTTGCATCCTTTAAATCAATATCTTTAGATGCATCATCCATATCATCAAATGTAACAAAGAATTCACTATCATTAATATAATTTAATTCAACACCATAAATTGGTTTGTAATCAGAATCCTTAGGTAGTGCATGTACAACATCAGGTATTGCATAACAACCTGAATGATCTGTAATCGCAATTGACTTAAATCCCCACTTAATTGCTGTCTTAACATATGTAGATGCATCAACAACAGAATCTAGAGTAGACATTTTTGAATGTGCATGTAATTCAACTCTTTTTACAGGTGCATTATCCATAATAAGTTCTTCTTTATGAACACCTGTTTGCTCAAGCTCAGATGCTATAATTAAAACCTGATGCTCATAAGAATCATCTTCAACCTTACCAATAATCTTAAACTGAGTATTATTTTCAATTGAGGAATATAATTTTATTTCCTCTTCTCCTCTTAACCACTTTTTAACAATTATTGAATCAGTCTCATCAGTTATATAAAGTAAAACCATTTTATTTTTACTTTTTGGAAATTCTCTTATTTCTTTTTGGAAAACATAGCCTTCAATCATAACTGTTTGTTCACCAGTTTCATTTAAAAGCTTTTGAATTTCATCATAATTATGAGGGATATCACAAATTAATGTTCTCTTTTCAGGCTTATATTTATAATAGCTCTTTTTAGCATTCTTAGAATCATTATTAAATTGCTGAACCTGTAGTGCTTCTTTTCTTTGAGCTTCAATTTTTTCATTGATTTTATTATCTAAATTTTGAATTTGTTGTGCAATACTCTTATTCTCATCTTCTTTAATAATAACATCAATTAAAAAGCCATAATTCTCAAATTCTTTAATAATAGGACCACATAAATCATCTAAGCCTTTCGCATCAAAGGCAACTAAAAAAGTAACCCTTTGGTCCTCAATTATAATATCTCCATCATTAATACTTAAAGCTTTAAAACGTGGAGATGTCTCCTCAAGCTTTAATAAAATTTGAGATAAATATTCCTTAAGTTCATCTTCTGTTAAAGATTCATCCTTATAGCTTATTACAAGGCTTAAAGAAACCTTCAAATTATTGAAGGCTTCTTTTATCTTGTTTGTTAAATTATTATAATTTTTTAGATTTAATGCTTTATCTAAGACAAATGTAATATCAAGCTTAGATGATGCTTTATGTAATATTGCATCCTCAACCATAATATTATTATCTAAAAGATAATCTTCTTTGCTTAAGATATCTATAATTTTCATATAACTCAACTCTTTTTTATTGTTTTTTAATTCTTAAAATATGTCTAAATGTAATAATTGTATAAATGAATGGAATAATTAATGCTAAATACTGTAAATATGAAAAATTAAACATATATGTTAGCATCATAATAAATGAATATGGAATAGAATCATATAATACTAGCTTAAATCTTACTCCAAGTTCAATTGCACCATTAGTAAATGATGATAATATTAACAAGAACAATATAACTAACGCATAAAACGCAAATGCTCTTGCTGCTTCTGTCATAAACGTATAAAACTGATATCTAATATTAGCTTTAGATATTGCATCACTAACTATTTGATTAAATGATATTGTAGAATCCATATCCCCTTCTAATACATCATATAAATCAAAATCTCTTGCTATAGAATCACTATAGCTATAGC
Organism: uncultured Erysipelotrichaceae bacterium; assembly: GCA_902783745.1. GTDB lineage: Bacteria > Bacillota_I > Bacilli_A > Acholeplasmatales > Anaeroplasmataceae > Anaeroplasma. The sequence goes on along the minus strand of CACZRY010000163.1, from coordinate 14,234 downwards.
TTACAGGTCCTTGCATAAACATAGTATTGTAATAAACATTTACTTTTGTTTCCTCAAATTCTAATACTAAAGAATCATTAGGCACCTTATGTGCATTTTCTCCTATAAAGAAATAAACATATAAGCCATAATTAACATTAGAAAAATCCTTATATCCTGATAGTGTTGTTTTAAAGCTCTTGCTTGTACTATCGTATGTGATTTGACCTTCCTTTAATTCAATTTTGTTAGCAAACTTTAATACCTGTAATATTTCAGTTGCATCATCTGCAGTATCCTTTCCTAAATACATAGTATTAAATATAGTTGCCGCAATTACTCCTATATAACCTATAAAGAATAATAACGCATGAATAAAAGGCAATATAAAATTATCTTTATTGAATATCCCAACTCTACTAGGTCGAGTTAATGGATAACTTAATCTTTCAAGCTCTTTCAAAATAAAATCTCCTTTTAAAATTAATATTATTATACCAAAAAAACTAATCAATTTGTATATATTATTAATATATTTTAATTCTTTATAAAACTATTAAAGTTTATTATAATAATATCGGTGATATTATGACATACTTTACTAAGGATAAACCTTATAATACATTAAATGAATACAATAAAGCCAAATACAATTCTAAGGTTGCAAAAATATCTTTAAATGGTGGATTTACATGCCCTAATAAAGATGGTAAGGTAGGAATAGGTGGTTGTATTTATTGTTCTTCTTCTGGAAGTGGGGATTTTGCAGGAGATATAAAATTATCATTTCATGATCAATATTATCAAATAAAAAATATAATTGATAAGAAATGGAAGAATACAAAATATATGCCATATCTACAAGCTAATTCAAATACTTATAAGAGTGTAGATGAATTAAGAAAAATATATAATGAAATTATAGATATTGATAAAGAAAACACAGTAGGTATTGCAATCGCAACACGTGCTGATTGTATAGATTTAGAAATTGTAGAATTATTAAAAGAAATAAATCAAAAAAAAGAAGTTATAATCGAACTTGGATTACAAACTTCTAATGAAAATACTGCAAAGCTAATAAATAGATGTATGACAAATGAATGCTTCAAAAACGCAGTATATATGCTATCTAAAGCAAATATATTTATTGTTGTACATATAATTAATGGCTTACCATATGAAACATATGATGATATGTTAAATACCATAAAATTCGTTAATAGCTTACCTATTAACGCAATTAAATTTCATTCATTATTGGTACTTAAAAATACTAAGCTTAATGAATTATATGAAAAAGAAAAATTCCATATACTAACTATGGATGAATATGTAAAAATAACTTCTATGCAAATATGTAATCTAAGAGATGATATTATAATAGAAAGATTACAAGCTGATTCTTCTATTGAAGATTTAGTTGAACCTAAATGGAGTAGAAAAAAGCTTTTAGTAATGGATAAGATTGATATGTATTTAAGAGATAATAAATTATATCAGGGAATATATTATAAAAAGGAGCAATAAAATTTGCTCCTTTTACATATTATTAACAGAAACACCAATAGCTGTTGCAATTATCGCAATGAAAATAATTGATGCAATAACAGTAATTATTGTACCAATAAGACCTAATACGAATCCTGCATTTGCATTGCCATAATATTTAATTGACTTCTTACCTATACTACCAAATACCATTGCTGGAATTGAATAGAATAATCCAGCAAAATAACACCAACAGAAAACTAAACCTAAAACACCAAGACCAATTGCAACATAACCAAATACTCTATAATAAGTAGGTTCAGATTTTTGTGTTTTTGAATTTGAATAAGAATTAGTCTTTTGTTCATTATATGAGTTTGAATTAGTCTTTTGCTCATTAAATGAATTTGAACTAGTTTTATTTTCATTAATTGTATTAGTATTTATATTTTCGCTTGTTTTAGATGTATCTATATCCTCATCCATTTTCATAGTGCCTTCAGTAATATCGATTGGTTCATCAACATTTAATTCAGCATTTACTTTTGTTCCACAGTTACTGCAAAACAATGTACCTTTTTCTAAAAGACTTCCACAATTTGTACAAAACATACCTCTATATACCTCCCATATTTTTTATACAGAAATATTTTAGCACAGCTAAAAACGTAATTCAACTATATCCAACCCTCATTTATAATTGAATTCTTTTTAGAGAATTTTTCTTCATATATCTCTTCTGCTAAAAATGGCATTAATGGATATATTGCAATCAAATATAACAATAATTGATTATAATTATACATTTCTTTTAATATATACATATCTGTAAAGCTTTTTACATAATTTATATATTTAGATAATTCTCTTTTAGATAAATATTCCTTACATTTAGTAATAAATTCTTTAAAATGATAATCCATTCTAGATGAATCTATATCACATACATTTAATAGGGTATGTTCTACTCTTTTAACATATAAATCTATTTTAGATAACATATTATCATCATATATTAAATCTTCATCTAATTCGCTTGTCATAAAATAAAATCTAACTGAATCAGAATAATATTGCTTCAACAATGATTTAATATCTAATGTATTATTATTACATTTTAAAAGCTTAGTATATGTATAATCTAGGGTTTCAGGAATTATTATTACTTTAGTAAATAATCCATTAATTGTATAATTAGTTTCTTTTTTTATTATCTCATTAAATATTATTGGCATAACTAAATTAGATAATATATTAGATTTATCTACCATTAATATAGAAATTGGAATCCATTCCTTTAAAAGACTTATAAACTCTTCTGAGAAAATAGAATCACTAGATGAATATTCATCATAATTGATAGCTAAAATAGGTGCCATACCATCAACAAATAATGAATTAATAGATCCTTTTAATGGTAATCCTGAAATGTTAGTTTTATCATTTAAAATAGGTCTAAATTGTTCAGAAAAATTATATGGTAAGAAACCTTTTAATGAATTAATTTGTCCTAAATCTCTATCATATAAGAATGGGAATAGAGGACCAAATCCATCTTGAGATGATAAATTAATTAATGTATTTTCAAATTCTTCTTCAACACTTGCAATACCTGCATCCAAAAATACATTAATAATTTCATTATGTGCATCATTAATACTCATTCCATCTAAAAAATCAGAATTAATTAATAATCCATTAGAAATAATATCAATATATTCTAATTCCATAGCTTCTTGTAATAATCTATCATCTTCTATTGCGCCAGGGAAAACTAAATATATTGCTTCTTTATATGATGTTGAAATAAATATAGGAATTTGTCTTCCTGTTAGGGGATTTAGGGCAGTTATGCCTGAATCTGCAAATGGATAATTTGATTCTAATATTAATTTAACATTTTCTTTTTCTTGTTCACTTATATAAGTCGTACAATCTATTAGATTAGGATTTAATACAATAAATGATAATCCACCTAAATATTCAGGTTTATCTAATTTAATATTAAGCTTATTTTTATTAGAAAGTGATAAAGACATTAAAAGATTTCTTTTTAATCCTAATCTTTTAATAATATCAGTTTTATATTCTTCTTTTATATCTAGTGATACTATAGTTTTATATACTTCTTTTACTACACTTGATATATCTAGTGAGAAAGATTTCATTTTTACTTTAGAACAATCGATATCATCAGGTTTTGAAAAATCATCATAAACCTTTTTTGTTTCATTATCCTCATAAAGTAATCTATTTTTATATATAATATAACCTTTTTCATATAAGTCTATAAATGCTTCTTGTAGGCTTACTAAATATTCGTCATGACGCATATTTATAAGCTTATAATCATTTATACCTATTCCAAGCTCTTTTAATTCTTCTATATATAAATTAGGGATTTCATCATCTAATAGATTATTATTCTTTTTAGATTCCTGAAATGATGATGATGCTAAAGTATCAAAACCTAGTGGGAATAGGACATTATAATCATTTAATCTATCAAATCTAGCATAAATATCTGATGCAATAATACCTCTAATATTACCATTTTGATAACCAAATTGATTAGCCTTAGGCATTGTTGTATAAATATATGATTTGCTTTTAAGCATATCATTTTCTACTATAAAGCCTCTATTTAAAAGCCATTTTTTATACCAATTACCTCTTCCCATAAAATCACCTCCCCTATTATAGAAAAAAATTAGGTTATGTAATCATAACCCAAAGTTTTTATAAAATTACTTGTTCTTAACAAGATCAGTTACGTAATCTACGATATCTTTAACTGTTAGAATTTTTGTAGCGTCATCTTCATCGATTGAGATTGAGAATTTGTCTTCTAAATCCATAACGATTTGTACTGCATCAATTGAATCAGCACCTAAGTCATCCTTAAGTCTTGCTTCAGGTGTAACCTTTTCAGGAGCACAGTTAATCTCTTCTACGATGATTTTCTTTACTTCTTCAAAAATATCCATTACTAAAATCCTCCTAAATTCATACGTTTATTATACCAAAAATCTTACTCAACTGCAAGTAGAGTAACATCAATAACGTTAGGTAGCTTTTTGATTTCAGTGTTTAGTGCTTGTACTGACATTTCAAGCTCTAATACTGCGATTGTTAATGTTACATAAGCTATGTTATGTACTGGCATTTCTTGAGTTATTGTTAAGATATTACAATGTCTTTCATTAATCTCATTTAATATATTAGATAATGTACCAGGCTCATCATTTAGCTTTAGTGATAGAATAACTCTTTTTCCCAAATCCTTAGATGGCTTATTTACATAATCTTTATATTTATAGAAGGTTGATCTTGAAAGGCCTATTTCCCTACAGGCATCACTAATATTAACTCCCTTAGATACCTTATCCTTTATTTCGATTACTTTTTCAAAATAATCCGGAAGAACCTTTTTATTGATTACATAATATTCGTCATCCATTACATTTCCTCCATCTTAACGCCTGATGCAATACGAAGCTTTTTAACATCATAATTAAATGGTTTAAGCTTCTTTAATAAGTTATCAAGCTTCTTCTTATTTTTCTTTAGAATAATAAGCATTGTAGAACCAGAACCAGATATTGCAAAACAAACATTTAGCTTATCACATATTGCCTTAATATCATCATATGTAGGAATAAGCTTTGATCTATATGGTTCATGCATTGTATCTATGAATAATCTTTTTAGCATAGATACATCTCCACGTTCTAATGCACGAGGGATGTTTACAATTCTAGATGTATTATTAACAATATCAGAATATGGTAATTCTTGAGGTAATACCTTTCTTGCCTCATGAGTAGATAAATGGAAAGGTGGTGTTACAGTTATAAAATCTAGATCTTTTGAAACCTTATAAATGTTTGGATAAAAATTATTTTCATATTTATATGATGCAACAAGAGAGCCATATATTGCAGGGGCAACATTATCAGGATGTCCCTCAATTGAAACAGTTATATCAAATAACTGATTCTTAGTTAAAGGATTACCTAAAAAATAGTTTGCGGCAAATACACCTGCAACTATTAAAGAAGATGATGAACCTAATCCTCTAGATACAGGTATATCTCCTTTAAAGCCAATTCTTACAGGTATTAATTCACGTCCTAATTTATCAAATGTATACTTATATGAATCATATACTAAATTATTATTTATATTATTAAATTCATCATCAAACCCAAAGAATTCAAATTCATTTGATTTCTCAAAAGTAAAAGTATTATATAAAGATAATGCTAATCCTAATACATCAAATCCTACACATAGGTTTGCAGATGTTGCAGGTACTTTTACTTGAAGCATTTTACTACATCCTTTACATATGAAGATGCATCAGCTAACTTAACAACAGTTCTTTCGTTCTTTTTATAATTTAATACTTCAGGAATTGCTAAATTAAATTTCTTTGATAATACATCAATAGATTTAAATGCGTCATCTTCTTTAATATCAAATGCGCTTAATACTGCTTGAGGGAACTTGTATGGAGATGCAGTTGATACAACAACTGTAATATCCTTATCTAAAGTTTCCTTTTCATATTCCTTAAATGCGTTATATGCAACAGCTGTATGAGGATCAACTACGTAATTATATTTGTTATAAACATCCTTAATTACATCTAAAGTCTTTTCTTCATCAGTTGAATATGCATAAAAATATGGATAAGGGTTCTTAAAATCATATACACCATTTGTATTTAAGCTATTCATTAAATCTGATACCTTATTAGTATCACATTCATTTGCATAATATAAGAATCTTTCTAAATTAGATGAAATTAAGATATCCATAGATGGTGAATTTGTCTTAAAGAATGGACGATTCTTATTATATTGACCATTACTAAAGAAATCTGTTAATACATTATTCTTATTAGATGCACAAATTAAATTCTTAATAGGAAGACCTAACATTTTAGCATAGAATCCTGCAAAAATATTACCAAAGTTTCCTGTAGGTACATCAAAGTTAATCTTATCTCCATCCTTAATAATTCCATTTCTTACTAAATAGATATATGAATAGAAATAATAAACTGTTTGTGGGATTAATCTTGCAATATTAATTGAGTTTGCACTTGATAAAGATAAATCCTTATTTTCACTAAAGAATTTCTTTACAAAGCTTTGGCAATCATCAAAATTACCTTCAATAGCTAAAACCTTAGCATTTTCTCCCTTAAATGATAGCATTTGTGCTTCTTGTACAGGAGATACTCCTCCATTAGGATATAATACTACAATTGAAATACCAGGAATAGACTTAAATCCATTTAACGCAGCTCCACCTGTATCACCAGATGTTGCAGTAAGAATTGTAATGTTCTTCTTATATCCTAGCTTTTCTTTTGATAATTTCATTAATCTTGGTAATACAACTAGCGCTAAATCCTTAAATGCTAGAGTAGGACCATGGAATAATTCTAAGAAATATGCGTTATCGCATCCCTTAAGTTCAACTACATTTGGAGTGTCAAATGTAGAATATGCTTGATCAATTTCACTCTTGATTTCATCATATGTGAATTCAGGGAAAAAGGCATTTAAAATCTTAGATGCCATTGTCTTATAATCATCATTTAAATAATCTTTATAATTAATTGATGGTAGACTATCAATTACATATAATCCTCCATCATTAGCTAAACCATTTAGAATTGCTTCAGGTGATGTAACTAATTTACTTCCTCTTGTTGAATGAAACATAATTTATACCTCCAAAAACTAAACAACACCATTATATATTGTTTTAAATTAATATACAAGTGTTTTTGACAAAAAAACACTTTCAAAAGTTATTATATTTATATAATAAAAGGCTCTCATAGAGAGCCATAATTTTTAATCATTTTTTACTGGATAATATTCCCATGCATATGCTGCAACTGAGTGAATATTAACCTTCTTAGAATCTGATGTTGCAAAATAACTACAGAAATCGTAAGCATAAGCTCTTGATGTGTCAAATGAAACACTACCATTCTTATATAATACTGCAACTAAACCATTTAATGTTCCATCATCATCTGGGTCAATAACACTATAAGATGGTGATAATACATTTTTAACATCTAATTCTTTTCTATATTGTTCACGTACTGAAACCTTAGATGCATCTTCACAATTAATAAAATAAATCTTATTCTTTTGATTTGTTACATATGCATCATAACAAATACCTTGTACATCTGTTACATCCTGAGAATCTGATGGTGAACCAAACATTACTAAGAATGTTTCTTTATTTTCCTTCATTTCCTTTGCCTTATCAAAAGAAATATATTCAAATGGTACTTCTTGATTTATATCTGCACCAGCCTTACTCCAATCACTATAAAAGCTTGAAGCTGAACATGATGCTAATGACATAACTCCAAATAAAGCTAAACCTAAACCGGCTGCTTTTGCAATGACTTTCTTCATATCATAGCCTCCAAAAACAAATTAATTATAACTTATATAAAAGTTATTTTCAAGAACTAATCACTAATAGGTACTAAATATTCCCCTCTATAATTACTGAATCCATCATCTGGGTATCTTAAATATTTTTTATCATTAGATAAAACCTTACTAGTCTTATAAATATACATCTTTTTATTATCCCATACTAAAATCTCATCAATTCCATCCCCATCTATATCGTATGCCTCATTACATACAGTAGGATGACCATCATCTGGGAATTCTAATACAGTATCTAAATCTTTATCTAATATTCCACCTGATTTATCAGGATATGTAAGAATTAAATTATGAATACCATCATAATTAATGGGTGTAATAGATGAACCATTACCTTCCATTTCTCTTTTACAAATTAAATCACCCTTATAATCATATAAAGAGATAATGCCATTACATCCCCAAAATGATGTAACACAAACCTCAAGCTCATCTTTAATATTTCTAAAAGGGGCAACACTTATTCTTTGGGCATGACCAATCTCATTATGCTTATATAGACTTCCATCTATATTAAACATATTAAATCCTTCATTACCTGAAGCTAAAATTAATCTTTTAGGCTCACCCTTCTTTAAAGATTGATAAATAATTTCATCAGTATGATCTGTATTAAAAGGCAAGTCAACTAAAATCTTACCATCACTTGATACTAAATCATAACCAATAAATAATTCATCTTTTGAATCACCATTAAAATCATAAACATATGGGAAATGACCTGTGTTCTTATTATGATATCTAAACAATTCTTTAAAATCACTACTATAAGCAATTACATTTTGATATCTGTCTTTTATTATTAAATTACCTTTATAACCTAATCCTTCAAGATCAGCTACTCTAATCATATCTATATTTAATCTTCTAAAAGGTTCTCCTTTAAATAAAGGATCATCCTTTATTATAGGATTTTCTATTTTCTTTATAAGCTTTAATGTATAAAAATCTTTTATATAAATATAAAAATCTCTAGAATATATTAATTCAAGCTTACCATCTCCATTAATATCTGCAACCTGGCATGGTAGGTCACATGAAATAAATGAATTATCAAAAGAATTATTTGGTTCACCTATTTGCCATAAAATATCTCCATTAACATCAAAACAAGTCATAGATGATAAACGCTGGAATGAATCTCTTATATAACGCTTTTGATTCTGCATCAAAATGAAATAGCATTTACCTTTATCTCTTATACATCTTAATTGTCTTCCTGAACCAAATTTAGCCAAATCTATTTTATGTATTAAATTAAGCTTTGGTATATATTTTCTTTTTTCTTCTAATCTTTTTTCTTCTTTAATTTTTAATTCTTGATGTTTTTTATATTCTATATCATCCATTAACAGCATAAATTTAGAATATCTACATGACGATTTAGCTACAAAGGCAATCTTACCTATAATAAAATCTATTTTATATTCTATTACATTATTACCATCAAGTAATACTTTAACATTTTTATAATCTAGGATTACATTAATATTATATGTTTTTAAATCATCTAATATTAAAGGTGATTCCTTTAATATAGTTATATCCTCATCATGTCTTCTAATTAACGCAATCTTATCTTCTTTTATACCAATAAAATAATAATCTCTTGATGTAATATAATAAAATGCCATACCACACCATAAATTAAATTCAAATACTCTTATATCAAAAGAAAAGCTATATGGACTATAAAAAGTATTTTTATTAACTAATGTAGGATATACATTCTTAAATGCACCATCCCCACAGTTATCTCCTCTATTTTGTTCTAAATATCTTATATTATCCTCTTCTGTTACAAGCCAACTACCATCTAAGCTTCTCCATTTATGTAATGGAATAGGATCATAATATCCATATGTATTTCCATATTCTAAATGATTATATTCACCTAAGGCTGTATGGAATTTATCATATGGAAATTCATCTAGTGGAAATTCTTTAAAATCTTCATTAATTAAACACTTCATATAATCTCCTAATCATATAAGGCTAAAACACGCCAAACTTCATCTTTAATATCTTTTATTAGCCATTCTGGTTCTATAATCTTACATTTATCTCTAAATGATGAAACAAACGATTTAATACAATTCTTATTTTGCATATCACATTCTAATAATAATTTATTATCATCAATTATTGTAATATTTTGATTTTTACCAAATGTTCTTTCACTAATATAAGTATTAAGACCTATAAATTCTAGCTTCACATGATAATAATCACCATTTTCTTTCATACCAAATTCATCTAAATATTTAGATTCATCATAGTCCTTTAATCTTAAGAAATGGTTTTTAGTTAGGTTATATCTATTAATTCTATTTAATTTAAAATATTTCATTTTCTTTTCTTCTTTATCATAAGCCAAAGTGAAATATGCATTATTAAATACAAATAATCTATATGGTTCAATTACATAATGCTTCTTTTCTCCATTAGATTTTAAATATGTAATTTCAACCTCAAATAAATCCTTTATTGCTTCACTTAACAATCTATATCTTTTTTCTATTTCGCTTTTATCCATTGATAAAGGGAAATGATCAATCATTAATAAAGGAACATCTCTTTTAATATCACCATTAATCTGATTTAATATCTTACCCATTACAATAGAATATCCTGTGTAATCTATTTCATCTCTTCCCTCTATATATTTTCTTACATCCTCTATAGTTTGAATCTCATTATTAGTTAATTCTAATGAAGGTAATAAATTACGATTAACTAATCTATATCCACCACTCTTACCCTTCTTAGATTCTACTATATATCCTGCAACCTCAATTTCTTTAATATATTCTCTTATATTTCTTGGGTTTATTTCTAAAAATGATGCAATCTCATCCTTTGATGTGAAATCATATCTAGAAGATAATAGCTGAATAAGCTTAATACAAGATGCTGTTTTATACATTAAAATCACTCTCCAAAAACTAATTTAATTATAACATTATTTATGTCACAACTCAAATAAATTTTATATTTAAATATAGTAAAATCTGATTCTATATTATATAATAAATATTGAAAGTTTGGTGGTACCAGTGGATATTATATTTAAGCATGAAAAACCTTTATATATAGAGCTTTATTTAGCATTAGAGGATATGATAAATAAAGGCATTTTAAAACCAGATACTAAAATGCCTTCTAAAAGATTATTATCTATAGATTTAGATATAAGCCTAAATACTGTAATGGAAGCTTATGAAATGTTAAAGGATGAAGGTTATATATATACAATTGAAAAAAAAGGTTATTTTGTACAAAGACAGCCTTCATTATCAATTAAGCCTAAATCTAAAGAAATAGTAATTAATAATGATATTAATTATAAATATGATTTTACAACTAAAAGCATTAGAGAATTTGATAATAAAAGCTTAAATAAAATAGTAAAAGATTTATTAAATGATAATAGCTATTTAAATAAAAGTCCAATGCTTGGGGATAATTCATTAAAGGATGCAATAAAAGATCATTTAAAGAATAATAGAGGCATTGATGTATTATCATCTAATATAATAATTACATCTGGAATGGAAGGATTAAAGAATGTATTAGATTTAATAGATATAAATACTATATATTTAGAAAATCCAGGATATCATAAAATAAAAGATATTGTATCTAATAAAAATATAAAATATATATCACTTGATAATAAAGGTGTTTTAGTACCTAATGAAAAATGTATATTATATACTACTTCTTTTAATCAATTCCCATTAGGTATTAGAATGACTGTTGATAGAAAAAAAGAGCTTATTGAATTTGCGAATAAAACATCAAGCTTTATTATAGAAGATGATTTTGATACAGAATTTAGAATCAATTCTAAACCAGTTATTCCATTATATAAATTTGATTCTAATCATACTATATTCTTTTCTTCTTTTTCTACTACTATGTTTCCTGGATTAAGAATATCATATATTGTATTACCTAATGATTTATTAAAGCTATATATAGATAAATATAAGAATGAGAGTAATCCTGTATCTACTTTGATGCAGCTATCTTTGGCAAAATATATTGATGAAGGATTATATGCAAGAAGCTGTAATAAGATTAAAAGATTATATTTAAATAAAAGAACTAAATTAATAAATGAATTATTAAAATATAAGATATTTAAGCCTGATGAAAAGAAAAACTATATTTCATTATTAGTTGATTTAAAATTAAATATAGATATTGATAAACTAATATCTTATTTAAAGGATAATTCTATAAATATTAAATCTATTAAGGATTATGATATTAATAAAAAGAATTCTAATACTCTTATATTAGGTTATACTAATATATCATATGATGAAATAGATGATGCAGTATTATATTTATATAATAAAATAAATGAATATGTATGCAAAAAGGAAGCCTAGGCTTCCTTTTCGTATTTATTCTTCTTTATTCTCTTCTTTTACTTCAATTACATTTGAAGTATCATCAGATTCCTTTTTTGTATTATTAACTGTTGGGATTGTTTTTGGAGAATATCCTCTATTAGTATTTTTATTACCTCTTCTATAGATTAAGTTTGTAATATCCTTAATATGGAATAATAAGAAATATAATACTATAGCTGCAACAACATAAATTACACAAATAAGAATTGTTTTACCAACTAAATCATTTGATTTAATAAATGAATCAGGTAATGGAGAATAGAATGTTTCTAAATTATTAAATAATGCTTTATTATTTAATTTATAAGCAAATTCTTCAACACTCTTATTAAATGTTTCTAAAGCAACTCTATATTCAGATTCTGATACATCACTTTCGTATTTAGCACCATCAACATTACCATATTTATCATAGATAGGTAAGAATTTAGAATATGCATCAAATAGTGAAGATGCTTCATTAAAGAAATCTTCTTCAAATGTAAATTTAAAATTGATATCACCAGATACATTTGTACCAGAAGCATCCATAATATTAAATGATACAATTTCAGATCCTAATATATCTTTAATTGTATTAATTTGACCTTCTGTAAATGATACAGGTAAGAATCCATAATTAACATAGAAATTAGTTAATTTTCTTTGAGAATTTAATAATAATTCTTTTTCAGAATAAGGTGTTTTTACATATCCATTATAATCATTTTCATATAAATCATATTCAAATGTAGTTTTAGTATTATCAACCTTAATAACCTTATAATCAGTATCTTTTACTGACGCATTTGAATCATCGTTTAAATCATAATAATATTCGTATGATGAATCAGTACCATTAAATCTAATACCTGCATGATGTACTGTTTTTCCACCTGCGCCAACTGAATCAGCAAATAAGAAATTAACATCAGTTAAATAAATATAATATGTTCTTTCAAATTCATGATAGTATGTTGTTTTTAATTCAGTTGCAACATCTTCTTCATTTTTAATAACTTCTTTATATGTACCACTATATTCATATACACCTGAGTTCATGAATATATCATATTTATCAGTTTTAGTAAAATCTTTTGCTAGATTAGTACTATCAATTAAGCCTCCTGAATATATACGGCTTAAGGTTGTATAGTCTTTATCCTTAATAGCATTCTTAACAGCATTAGATGCTGATTCTTGTAAATTTATAGTATATGATCCATATCCTACTATTGCACCTATAACAATCGCAAGGGCAATATAGGCCATTTTTAATATTGTCTTTAACATTACTTTAGTTCCTTTCATTAATGAAAATACAATAGAATTATAGCATTTTAGAGAAAAAATTCAACCTTTGACTTTACAAATAAAAAAATTAATGTATAATAATAATCGCACGACCCAAAATGGCGCAATTGGTGAAGTGGTTAACACAGCGGATTGTGGCTCCGTCACGCGCAAGTTCGACTCTTGTATTGCGCCCCATTAAGTGCATTAAAAAAAGACCATATGGTCTTTTTATTTTTGAAAATACTTATACTTGAAAAATAAAATGTATTATGATATACTTTTATCGTATTTTCAAATATAGGGGTATGGTGTCAATGGTAGCACGCGGGTCTCCAAAACCTTTAGTGTGGGTTCGAATCCTACTACCCCTGCCATCTAATAAATGTAACGGTTAAAATTTTATGTTTTAACCGTTTTCTTTTTATATAATCGATTAGTCCCGTTTTCCAACACTATTTTAAATAAAAATGTCCCGTTTTCTAATAAGTATTTTATTATAGAATATTTTATTAACAAACCACATAAATACATTACACAATTATGTCATTTTTGTAAAAATTAATAAGGT
>CACZRY010000162.1 GCA_902783745.1 uncultured Erysipelotrichaceae bacterium | reverse complement strand
TGGTTTTATTGTTGGTATATTATTAGGTATAATTGGTTATATTTCATTTATATTTGTAAAGAATAAGAAATATAGAGAAGGTTTAATTGCAACATCAGTATTATGGTTAATAATGCTTGCATGTACATTAGTATTAATATTTACTCATTCAAGTGTATATTTTGAAGTTTATTTTAACTTCTTTAGGATAGGCTTTTGTGCATTTGGTGGTGGACTTGCAACATTCCCATTCTTACAAGAACTTGGAGTTACAACAGGTTGGTTTACTGCAAATGAATTATCAACAATGCTTGCAGTATCAGAATCAACTCCTGGCGCAATGGGAATTAATATGTCTACATATGTTGGATATAATGTATGTTTTGATTTAGATGCGTTTGGAAATGTCAATATAGTAATGAAATACATATTATCTTTTGTTGGTTCTATGATATCAACATTAGGTCTTGTTACTCCATCTATTATTGTTATAATTATTGTTTCATTATTCTTAGAAAAATTTAATAACAATAAATATGTTAAATGGATATTCTATGGACTTCGTGCTGCATCAATTGGTTTAATTATTAAGGCAGGATATTCTGTATTTGAAGAAGCGATATTTATAAATTATAATAACGAACCTAATACAATTTGTAATGGTATATTTAATAATTTAAAAATTATTCAAGTATTTAATCAAGTGTCAAACATGGAAGGTTTATCATTCTTTGGCGCAATAGGTAAATATTTTGAAAAATTAATAGATTTTAAATGCTTAGCATTTATGGCTATTATGATTATATTAGTGTTTAAATTTAAAAAGCATCCAGTATTATATATTGCGATAGGCGCTTTATGTGGTATAATTTTCCAAATTGGAAATGTTAGTTTATAAAAATAAATTTTGTAGGTGAATTATGAGTGTTTTAAAATGTGAGCATGTTTCATTTTCATTTGGAAATAGAGACATATTAGAAGATGCATCATTCGTTATGAATAAGGGTGAGCATATAGGCTTGATAGGTTTAAATGGTGAAGGTAAATCGACATTTATTAAAATGATTACAGGTGAACTTACACCTGATGATGGTAAAATTGAATGGCAAAAAAATATTACAACAGGATATTTAGATCAATATACTACACTATCAAAAGGAAAAACTATAAGAGAAGTTTTAAGAGAAGCATTTAGTCATGATTTTGAATTAGAAAAGCAAATGAATGAAATGTATGAAAAGATGGCTACTGCAACTGAAGATGAAATGAATGATTTACTTGAACAAACAGGTGAAATACAATCTACTTTAGAAGCATCTGGATTCTATGATTTAGATAGTAGAATTGAAGATACTGCAAATGGATTAGGATTAGGTGATATTGGACTTGATAGAGATGTTACTATGCTATCAGGTGGACAAAGAAGTAAGGTTTTATTAACAAAACTAATTTTACAACAACCAACAATTTTAATCCTAGATGAACCAACAAACTTCTTGGATTTTGAACAAATTGAATGGTTAAAGAATTTCTTAGTTAATTATGAAAATGCATTCTTATTAGTATCACATGATGTTCCTTTCTTAAATTCAGTTGTTAATGTGATTTATCATATGGAAGATGCATCATTTACTAGATATACAGGAAATTATGATGACTATATGAGAATGTATGAAATTGAAAAAAGAAATCAAAATGTTGCATATGAACGTCAACAAAAAGAAATAAAAGCAATGAAGGAATTCATTAATAAGAATAAGGCGAGAGTTGCAACAACAGATTTAGCTAAATCTAGACAAAGAAGATTAGATAAAATGGAAATTATAGATAAAGCAAAAGAAGTTATCAAGCCTACATTTAAATTCCAAGAATGTGGTGCTTCAGGTAAATTTGTTGTATCTTGTGATAATTTAGTTTGTGGATACAATGAACCTTTATCTAAACCAATTAATTTAGTAATTGAAAGAGGCGAAAGAGTTGCAATACGTGGTGCAAATGGTATTGGTAAATCTACTCTTTTAAAAACTATGCTTGGATTAATAAAGCCAATTAGCGGTAATGTTGCATTAGATTATAATATTCATTATGGATATTTTATGCAAGAAGAAGAGGCTTCTTCTAAAAATACAGCATTAGAAGAGGTTTGGAATATGTATCCATCTATGACTAATGCTGAGGTTAGAGCGGCTTTAGCATCTTGTGGACTTACAAAAGAAAAAATTGAATCAAAAATGGTAGTTTTATCTGGTGGTGAAGCTGCAAAGGTTAGATTATGTAAAATAATGCTTCAAAAGTGTAATACATTAATCCTAGACGAACCAACAAACCATCTAGATGTATATGCAAAAGAATCACTTCATGATGCGATAAAAAATTTTAAAGGAACAGTTATTTTAGTTTCACATGAACCTGATTTTTATAGTGATTTAATTACAAGAGAAATTAATGCTGAAGATTTCACATTAAAGATTTTATAAAAAGGAGCTTTTTATGGACCTAATATTTAAGGATATAAGAGTTGGATATATACCTGATACAAAGGTTGAAATTAATAATAAAACATATCTCATTCATAATGTAATAGATGGTGAGGATATTAGTGTTGATACTTCAAAGAAATATCCTGAATTAAAGGCAGTATTAAAACCTAGTCCATATCGAATTGATTATCATACTGATGAATGTGGTGGTTGTAATTTCCAACATGTTACATATGAATATGAACAAAAGCTTAAGACAGATTATTTAAATGAATTATTTAAACCTTTTAGAATTAAAGGTGGTATTAAATTAACACCAATGAACGATTATATGAATTATAGAAATAAATCTATAATGACATATAAATTATCTAAACAAAAGAAAATTACATGTGGATTATATGAAGAATATTCACATAATATAATTGCTTCAAACAATAATATATTACAAGCTAAAAAGACTAATGAAGTTATCTTACAATTAAATAAGATTCTAACTAAAAATAAAATCCAAATTTATGATGAGAAAACAAGAAGTGGTGTTTTAAGACATGTATATATAAGATATGGTTTTAATTCTAATGAATTAATGCTTACATTCGTTACAAATGGAGAAAATTTTCCTGGAAGAAATAATGTTGTAACTGATATTAAAAAAGCAAATCTTGGAATTACAACAATTGTACAAAATATTAATTCTAGAGATACATCCATAGTACTTGGAGATAAAGAAAGAATTTTATATGGGCCTGGATTTATTTATGAGAAAGTTTCTAAATATAAGTTTAAAATCTCTCCTCAATCATTTTTTCAGGTAAATACTAAGGGTATGGAAATATTATATAAAAAAGCTTTAGAAAATTCAGGTATTACTAAAAATGATATCGTAATAGATGCATATTGTGGAGTTGGTACAATATCTATTTTTGCATCAGAATTTGCAAAACATGTATATGGTGTTGAATTAAATAAAAACGCAATAAAAGATGCAATAGTTAACCAAAAGATTAATAATATTAATAACATTACATTTATTGCGGATGATGCAACAAATTATATTACTAAGCTTGCAAAGGTTAGAAGTCATGTTGATGTTGTTATAATGGATCCACCAAGAGAAGGCTCAACAAAAGCTTTTATAAACGCGATTAAGTATTTGGGTGCAAGAAAAGTTATTTATATTTCATGCGGCCCTGAAAGTTTAAAAAGAGATTTATATCAGTTTAGTGAAAATGGTTATACAATTGATTCAATAGAAGGTGTAGATATGTTCCCTAGAACTCTTCATATTGAAAGTATCGCATTAATTACACGTAAAAACTAGTAAATAAAGCATTTTTACCATATTTTGAAGAGTTAGAGTCTAATTGGCTTAAGCTGATATTTAAAGTTTGTCAGCATTTAAGTAGTGTCAATTTAAGGTTGTAACTAAAAAACGAGATGTCTTAGGAAACATATTTTAGGCACTTGTCAGCACTAAAACTCTATTTTTATAGTTACAACTATATTGAGCATAAGATCATATCAGCCAAAAACAAAATAATTAAAATGTTCAAATGTGTTAAATGATTGTCCTCAAATGTGTTAAGTTTTATTGAAGTAAGATGGAGTTTTAGTTATTCCGATTGGATGTTTGAAAGATTAATTAAGGAGTATAAGTATGGAGTATATTCATGTAACAAAAGAAAATTTAGAAAAAGAACATATTTGTTGTGCAATATCTAATAATAATGATATTCAAGTTTCATCGAAAAAGAATTGGTTAAAAGATAGATTTGATGATGGATTAGTATTT
>CACZRY010000161.1 GCA_902783745.1 uncultured Erysipelotrichaceae bacterium | reverse complement strand
CTTAAAAATGGGTCAATTTTATAATCGTGATAACCTTCACCAATGGTATCAAGAATATTAAATTGTTTTTCTAATAAATCAGGATTTGAATCTTCTTCTATTTTTTCAAGTCCTTTATACCAAAAATTATATTTATCTCCTTTTAAAGCTAAGCTTGAATCAAATCGTTCCTTATCATAAGAACCTATACCTATAGGTGCATAATATGATGTTGCATTAAACTTTTTTGACTGATATAAAAGATTATGCTTAGATGCACGTGTAATATGAGGAAATCTTGGTGCCACCATACATTCAATTAGTATAAAAGATAACTTACCATCTATTCTTAATATCATAGATGGAATATCATGCTTATTTTCAATTGCTTTAATTGGTTCATATTTATGCTTAATAACTTCATGAGCTGTAAAAAAATCTAACGCAAAATCATAGATTTCATCATCAGTCATAATATCATCTTTATTATATGATGGAATGCCCTTACCCCAATCTTTTTTTATCTTATTTTTAATAAACATTAAAAACACCTTCTTTATGATATAAAGCCCCAATATAAAATAGGGGCTTCAAATTTATTACTTTATAAAAATTACGAAATAGATATATGATAAGCTAAGTAACGCTATTCCAGATATTAAAAGAATAATATTAATATTAATATATTTGGTATAATCGTCTGTCTTTTTAAAATCAGAATTAGATATTTTGTTTTTAAAAAGTTTTCTATCTTTAAGCCAATATCTTATGACTAAAATCAAGAAGTAAATTAATCCCGTAAAAGCCATTACAATTTCAGTTATTCTCTTATTGCCAAAACCAATATTAAAAGGAATTGATAATGCTATAGGTAATACTATTAAAATTAAATATGCAATAATAGTCTTTAATATCTTATTCATAATATCCTCAAATTTAATTCTTAATAAAGTTTATCTAAAAACTAATTATTGCCTTATAAAGCTAGTTTAGAATTATCTTCATTAATTTTTAAATCTTCACTTTTTTCATTTGATGCATATAAGTATTTTGGATCAATAATATCATTTTTCCAATCATTTGCAAGTTCTTCAGTTGCTAAAATATAATGATCATTTCCTATATTAATCCAACTACACTTTTCATAATCAATATCAGCCTTATTATAAACTAACTTCTTTCTTTCATCCTTTGTTTTAGGATCTGGTTGTGGGATAGCAGTTAATAAAGCTCTAGTATATGGATGAATTGGATGCTTATAAATAGTATCTGCATTACCAAGTTCAACAATATTACCATTATGCATAACTGCAATTCTATCAGAAATATATCTTATAATTGATAAGTCATGTGCAATAAATAGATATGTTAAATCATTATCATTTTGAAGTTTTTTCAAAAGATTTAATACTTGTGCACGAATAGAAACATCTAGTGCTGAGATTGGTTCATCTGCAAGTACAAGCTCAGGTTCAATTACTAACGCTCTTGCAATACCAATACGTTGACGTTGTCCACCAGAGAATTCATGTGGATAACGAGATAAATGTTCAGGCAATAGACCAACTTGTCTCATCATACGTGATACTTTTTCTAATCTTTCTTCTTTTGATTTAAACAATTTAAAATTATATAATCCTTCAGAAACAATATAGTCAATATTAGCACGTTCGTTTAATGAAGCAGCTGGATCTTGGAAAATCATTTGAATAGACTTCTTTTTTGCTTTTATTTCATGAGAAGTCAAATGACCACTTATTAATTTACCCTTGAAATAAATAGCTCCAGAAGTTAAATTATAAATTCCTAAGATTGCTCTTGAAATAGTTGTTTTACCAGAACCTGACTCACCAACTAAGCCAAATGTTTCACCAACATAAATATCGAAGTTAAGGTTATTACAAGCTTTAACAACTCTCTTCATATTACCAAAGTGTACATTAGATTCTACAACAGAGCATAAAACTTCACGACCATTTTTATCGACAGTTGGCCAATATTTTAACATGCCACTTTTCTTATCAAGTGAATATTTATAAAATTCATCATTTTTATGAGAAATCAATTCATCATAATAATCTTTTGGTAAATAATTCTTTAATTCTAATAATAGTTCATTATAACCCTTAGAATTTTTCTTTTGAGCAACATTAAATCCCTTATAATAAATAGCACCTCTTACTTTTAAATCTAAAGTAAATAGTCCTTTTAAAATAGTATATAATTCATTTGATTTAATATCATCAAATTTAGTTGTTTTTTTCAATTCTAATGTGAAGTCATTTTCTAATTCAAATTTACCAAATTCTGATACTACATTAGTTCTATCAAATTTACAAATCAAATCATTATCATTTCTATCATATGTTATATCTTTTTTAGAAATAATATCGATATTATTTGGATAATATTTGTCATAAATTGCTGTTAATCTTAATAAATCAAATCTATCTTCAATCGTAAAGTTTTTATTAATTCTAACGAAATCATCATTATCATCAATATATATTTTTGCATTTTTTTCTGCAATACTCTTTCTTCTTTCAATTTCAGACTTTGTTAAATTTGAAGGAATAAGCATTCCATCAAAGTATAATGCGCCTGTTATTGCAGACTTTTGTGAAAATAATGATTGTATGATTTTAAGTTTTGTTTGGAATTCTTCACTATTAAGATCATTATTATCATTTGCATAAACATCAAAATTACTGTACTTTTCATCAATACCTAATAAAGTAACATTTGCATTTACAACAGAAATTGCAATTTTTCTATCATAATTATTCTGTAAAGGCCAGTATAATGGATAATTAGTTTTTTGATCTTTTGTTACATTTGTAAATAAATAATCACGTTGATTAATTGTGAAATTATGTCTTACAAATGATTTTTCTATATAAGCTTTGAATGATTTAGATAATTTATTTGGTAATAATTCACCCTTATAATAGAATCCTTTAACAGTTAAGTTAGAGTCTAATAATGAACGAATAGTTTCGGCCTTCATCAAATCATCTGGATTTGATAAATCAAATAAATCATCACCATAAATATCAAATGAAAATGTATTATTTAATTTAGATTCCTCACCAGAAACGGCGCGTTCAATTGTTGCATTAACTGCAGAAAATTTAACAATCTTCTTCTTATCATATGTATGTTGAGGCCAATATGGTAAGAATCCACCATCCATCTTATCAAAATATTCTAATAATAATGGACCATCTTCAATGTGAAAGAATTTGCTCATAAATTTCTTTGTTAATGATTTAGCAAACTTAGGCGTCATTTTTCTTGTGTAATATTTACCATGGTAATATACACCACCATCAACAAATCTATTTAAAGAGAATAAAGCACTTAAAAATTTAACTTTAGTTTTAGCATTACTATCATTGATATCAAATTCATCTGTTTCAGTAATATCAAATGTAGCTTCTTCTTCATCTAATAATTTCCCATCTAAGCTTTTAATCTTTGCTTTATAAAATGATAACAAAATAGGTTTATTCATTTTAGTTCTTGTTGGATAAACTAAAGGGAAACCATCATTTGTTAATTTTGTATGAGAAATAACATAATTTAAGTCATCGATAGTATATTTTGAAATATTATATTCATTAACTAAATCTAAATTCTCAGAAGTATTATTGTTCTTGTTCTTCATTTGTTTTTAAACCTCCTGAGTATATTTTTGCAACGCGCTCTGTAATCTCACTTAAAATTTTTGGCTTTTCAACCTTTGGAGCACGTGGATCTAACAACCATGTTTTAGCATAATGTGTATCATTTACCTTAAACATAGGTGGTTCCTTAACAAAATCTACTGCTAAAGCATATGGATTTCTTGGTGCAAATGCATCACCTTTTATCTCATTAAATAAGCTTGGTGGTGTACCTGTAATTGAATATAGATTTTCACCCTTTTCTCCTAACTGAGGAAGAGATGATAATAATGACCAAGTGTATGGATGTTGTGGATCATAGAAAATATCTTGTGCAGTACCATATTCAATAATTTGACCTGCATACATAACAGCAACACGATCAGCTATTTCAGCAACAACTCCTAAATCATGTGTTATAAATATAACAGTGAAACCATATTCATTTTTTAATTCTTGAATAAGATTTAAAATTTGTGCTTGAATTGTAACATCAAGAGCAGTTGTTGGTTCATCACAAATTAAAATATCTGGGTTACATGCAAGTGCAATTGCAATAACAACTCTTTGGCGCATACCACCTGAATATTGGAATGGATAATCATTATATCTTTCTTCTGCATTTTTAATACCAACACGCTTTAATAACTTTATAGCTTCTGCCTTAGCATCAGCTTTATTATATCCTCTATGTAATCTTATAACTTCAGAAATTTGTGATCCAATTTTTCTTAAAGGATTTAATGAAGTCATTGGGTCTTGGAAAATTGTAGATATTCTTTTTCCTCTTATATTAATCCATTCATCATTTGATTTAAATTTAGCTAAATCAACACCAGCATATTCAATAACTGAATTTTCATCAACAGAACCATTTTCTTCAAGCATACCAGTAAAACATTTTGTAAAAACTGATTTACCTGAACCTGACTCACCTACAATTGCGATAGTTTCACCTTTATAAATATCAAGTGAAATATTTCTTATTGCTGTTAAGACTTTATTTCTAACAGAAAATCTAACAATTAAATTCTTTACAGATGCAATAACTTCGCCATTTTTTACATTATCAATAGGATTTAAAGTAATTTCTTTTTTACTCATATTAGCCCTCCTATCGATGCTTCTTTGGATCTAATGCATCAGATAATGCAGTACCCATTAAGAAGAAAATAAATATTATAACTGCTAATAAGAAAGCAGGGGCAAGAATTTGCCAAGGATATAAAGAATAATTATCAATACCTAATTCCAAAATAGCACCAATTGAAACGTCTGTTTCAGCAAGACCTACTCCAAAGTAGCTTAAAGAAACTTCTGATGAAATCATACTTGGTAATAATAAAGAAAATTGAGTAATAATTACACCTAAAATATAAGGTAAATAATTTCTAAACATGATTCTTGTTGCAGGTGTTGCAAGTGTTTTAGATGCAACATTATATTCTCTATTATCGATAATCAAAACTAAGTTTCTAATAATTAAAGCAAGACCTAACCAACCTGTTAGTGTAAGTGACAGAATAAATCTTACTTCAATAGGAACACTACCAAATTTTGTTGAAAAAACTACAGCTAATAACATATAGATAAGTAAGCTTGGTATATTTGTAATTAAATTATAAATTTCAACAAATAACCAATCAATCTTTTTGAAATAGCCCCAAGCAAGGCCGGCAAATGTACCTATAACTAGTATAATACCGGATGCGATAATAGCAAGTAATAATGATTTACCTGCACCTTTCCAAGTAGTAAAGAATAAATCTCTACCTATTTTATCAGTACCCCATAAATGTTCAAATGATAAACCTAAATCATATTCATATTTATTCATTTCAGTGGCTCCTTCTGGAGCGATTAATGGAATAATAATTATGCCTAATAACAAAATAGCTAATGTTACTAATGATATAATTGCGGATGGTTTATGAATAAACACTCTAAAAACAGATTTCCAATAAGAATATGGTTCTGAAACAATATGTTCTGATTCTTCTTCATTCAATTCAACTCTAACAAATAAATCATCAAGGCCATCAGATACATTTGTAGAATTATCAACATTTTCATTTAAATTAATTGAATTTTCCATATCTAATACCTCCTTATTTAGATGTTAATTTAATTCTTGGATCAAAGAAAACTGTAATAATATCACCAAGTAAAAATGCAAGCATTGATATAGCAGCATATAAAACTGTTAAACCTTGAATTGCAGGAATATCTGGTGTTCCCTTTAGAGCGTTCATAAGTTCTCTACCTGTTCCTGGTATAGACCAAATAGATTCAACGAAATATGAACCTATAATTGCAGTTAATAAAGTAGCAGGGATATTACGAACCAAAGGAACGCAAGCATTTCTCAATACATGAGTATACATTATTCTATTTTCAGATAATCCCTTGGCTCTAGCGAATTTAACATAATCAGAATTTAATTCATCAACCATGTATCTTCTTACCCAAATTATTAATCCAGGTAAACTTAAAAAGAATATTGAAAAGATTGGAACAATTAAAGTTCTCGGATCTCCTTGTTTATATACATAACCAAATTCTGCCCATCCAAAAATACCGTTTTTATTACCTGTCCAATTCTTAACAAAAAGATAAAAAACAAGTGCAGGTATAGCATAATTTAACACAATGAATATTGTTCCTATTTTATCAGCAATACCACCTGGCTTTTTAGCCATAGCAACTCCCATAGGAAATCCCACAATATATGTTAATAAAACTGAAATAATAGAGATTTCAAAAGATAATCCCATTCTTTCTTTTATTACATCAGCAATAAATTCATTACTTTTTATTGAACGACCTAAATAAATAAAACCTTTCCACACCTTTTTAACTTCTGTGTATGTATTGTTCCATGTATAAGGTATTTCTTTATATATTGGTAGAATATAATAAATATATTGGAAAATATTTTCTAAAACAGAAATATCATTTCCATTTATGTCTTTAATTCCATAAATAAACAATTGTTTGTTTTTATAGTTTTCAGCAGCAAACAATCCCATTCTACCTAATAGTTTATTATATTGTTCAACATTATAAAATGACTCTTCAGGTAAAAGTCTAATTAATACAGCTACTATTGCAACAAGAATAATTAGAGTTAGAAATGAAGTTAAAATTCTTCTTAAAATATATAAAAAAGTTGCATTAGTAAAAAAGCTTTTTAGTGATTTAAGTACAACGCGATACCAAGCCGTTGTTTCTTTTGCACTACCCGTGTTATTAGTTTTTTCCATACAAAAAAATCCTTTCTAAAAAAAAATAAGGGAATAATTATATATTATTCCCCTACTCGATTTTTTTCAACAAAAATTTAAATTATTTTATTTTTTATCGATAGTTTTTTTAAAATTCAAACTTATTTATTAGCTTCGTATGCATTGTTGATAGCTGTACGTTGTTCTTGAGTAATAGGATTTTCAGAAACAATTATATT
>CACZRY010000160.1 GCA_902783745.1 uncultured Erysipelotrichaceae bacterium | reverse complement strand
TTTTTGGTAAATGGTTAATATTTATATTAAACGCGATTGATTAATGCGCATCGAGAATCGATTTTTAATACAATCTATCATCTCAATTCGTATTTTAAAATATTCTATATACATAAGTATATCCAAGACTGTTTCAAATATTTCATAATATTTGTAGTCTTTAAAATGAGGTTTAAATAATGATTTCTTACGATTAGTGATATTTAAAACTAGATTTATGGTTGAAATTATACTTTTTTATTAGCTTAACAAAAGCTTAATATTTAAATATTAAACTGGATAAAAATAGATCAAAAATACTAATTTTCGTACTCTATTTAGTTTTATATATAAGTTGTATAATCATTTAATAACAAATAATTTAGTATATAAAACTAGATAGCTAATCGAAATCTAGCTTTTAAAGTATTGAATGAAATTAAAAAAATCACCCATAACGAGTGATTTATATTATATATAAGTTTTTATTTTAGTAATTTTATAAATGATTTGCCTATACCTGGATTATTACAATTAAAATTATCTGCGATAGTTGCTCCGATATCTGAAAAAGAATCTCTTATCCCTAAATTTTTACCTTCTTCTAAATTTTTATTATAAATAAGTAGTGGTACATATTCTCTTGTATGATCAGTACCATGCCATGTTGGATCATTTCCATGGTCTGCAGTTATCATTAATAAGTCATTATCATGTAGCTTATTAATTAATTCTCCTAATTTGATATCAAATTCTTCTATAGCCTTATGATATCCAAATACATCTCTTCTATGACCATATAATGAATCGAAATCTACTAAATTAGTAAATACAAGGCCAGTAAATTCTTTATCTATTAATTCTAAATTTTTATTCATCCCGTCATCATTAGATATTGTTTTTATTGCATCAGTTATTCCACAACCATTAAATATATCTTTTATTTTACCTATAGATATAACTTTATATCCATTATCTTTTAATGAATCTAAAACTGTCTTGCCGTTAGGTGACAATGCATAATCATGTCTATTAGGTGTTCTTGTAAATGTATTTGGGCTATCACCTATAAAAGGTCTTGCTATTATTCTTGCAACCTTATATTTAGGGTCCATACAAATTTCTCTTGCAATATGACAAACTCTATATAATTCTTCAAGCCCAAAATATTTTTCGTGTGCTGCAATCTGTAATACAGAATCAGATGATGTATATACAATCATTTTATTATCTTTTATAGATTCCATTCCTAATTCTTTTATAATTTCTGTACCTGATGCTTTTTTGTTTCCAATTATTTTATGACCAGTTTTATTTTCTAATAATTCTATTAATTCAGATGGAAATCCAGTATCAGTAAAAGTTTTAAATGGCTTTAAAGTTTTAATCCCCATCATTTCATGATGACCTGTTAATGTATCTTTACCTATAGATGATTCATGTAAAATTCCATAAAAGCAGTTTTTATTATTTGTTTTTGAAATATAATCAAGTTCAATTAAATTACCATATCCTAGCTTTTCTAAATTTGGCATTTTAATTCCATTTTTAGCTTCTATTATATGTTTTATGGTATTTGCACCAAAATCGTTATATTCAATAGATTCAGTATCATATCCTATGCCTAATGAATCACAAACTATTAAAAATATTCTTTTATATTTCATCATTATTATCCTTTCTTGCTAAAGGATGTGTTTCATCATACATTTCTTTTAATCTTGATTTATCAATATGAGTATATATTTGAGTTGTTGAGATATCCTCATGTCCTAAAAGCTCTTGTACAACTCTTAAATCTACACCACCTTCTAATAAGTGTGTTGCAAAGCTATGTCTTATTGTATGTGGAGATATGTTTTTAGTAATACCATTATCTACTGCAAGCTTTTTTATGAATTTAAAGAAACCTTGTCTTGACATTTTTTCACCCTTATAATTGAAAAATAATAAGAATGTATTTTTATCTTTCATAAGTTCTTGTCTTGCATGTTCAACATATTTTCTTACATAAAAAACTGCCATATCACCTATTGGTACAAGTCTTTCCTTATCTCCTTTACCAATTACAGTTACATATTTCTCTTTTAAATGTAATTCTCTTACAGTTAAATCTAATAATTCAGTAATTCTTAATCCTGCCGCATATAATAATTCCATCATTGCTCTATTTCTAATTGATAAAATATCATCTCCATCAATTGATGAAATCATTTTATTAATTTCATCCTTAGATAACACAGTAGGAAGTGGCTTATCTGGCTTTGGGTTATCAATTAGTAATGAAGGATTTTCATGTATGTCTTCTTCCTTACATAAATATCTATGGAAATCCTTAATTGCAGTTATTTTTCTTGAAATAGTAGCCTTACTTAGATTTTTTCTTTTTAGTGATTCTATATATCTTAATATATCTTCTCTTGTAATCTCATCTACATTTACTATATTTTCATATTTAACCAAGAAATCCTGATATTGTCTTAAATCAGAAATATATGCATCAATAGTATTTTTAGGAGCGCCCATATCATCTTCTAAATAAAATCTAAAGTTTGATATTTCATAAAATTCTATTTTATCTTCTTCATTTTTCTTTCTCATTATACAAACTCCCTAAAACAAATATTACCAATAAATAATTTATCTGGTTTTATTCTAATATGATCGTTTTCTATTTCAATCATATCTTCTTTTAATAATTTATCTAATTCAGTTTTAAAATCAGTTAAAACATCAGAATTAAACATCATATTATATCTTTTAATTGAAACTCCATTAATCATTCTTAATCCCATCATCATAAATTCTTTCTTTTTGTCTATTATTTCAAGTTTTATTGAATCATAGATTAAGTTATCATTTTCTAGATAATCTTTTAAAATATGGCAATTTTCATACCTTATATCAGATATAAAGCCTGAAGATGCCATACCACATCCAATATATTCTTCTTCATTCCAATATTTTAGATTATGAAGTGATTCAAACCCCTCTTTTGCAAAGTTAGAAATTTCATAATGATTAAATCCAATATTATTTAGTTCTTTTTTAATAAAATAATACATATCAGCAACTAAATCATCATTAGGTAATTCTAATAAGCCTTTATCATATTGGTATTTAAAAATAGTTTTATCTTCTAAAATTAATGAATAATATGATACATGTGTTATATCTAATTCCTTAATGAAATCTATATTATTTTTAACATCAGTTATATCCTCATAAGGAAATCCAAATATGAAATCACAATTAATATTTGTAATACCGTTTGATTTAAGCATTAAAATAGAATTTTTTACTATTTCTTTACTGTGGCATCTATTAATAAGCTTTATAGTTTTTTGGTTTATAGATTCAACTCCTAATGATACTCTATTAATATTATGCTTAGAAAGTAGTATACATAAATCATTTGTTATAAATTCTGGATTTAATTCTATTGAGGATTCTTTTGATTTTTTTAAGATTGGATCAATAGATGTAAGAAGCTTATCTAAAAGCTCTAAAGAAATTGAATTTGGGGTTCCTCCACCAATATATACTGTATCTATTTCATCAAAATATTTTTTATAAGAATTTATTTCTAAAATTAGCTTATTTATATATTTAGTTTTATTAGTGTCATTTGATACCATTTTTGGGAAATCACAGTAGCTACATATTCTTTTACAAAATGGTATATGTATATATAATCCCTTCATATAAGCTCCTTTAATACATAATTTATTGTATCATATTATGTTAACCAAATGAATATAAATAAAAGAGATAAGGGGCTTCCTTATCTCTAATTGTTTAGTGGTGATAAAATTACCTTACCTTGTTTTAAGGTTTCTTTCATATCAATGATTCTTTGATTAGATGAACCTCTAAAATTAAGATCTAATCTTTTTTTCTCATTAATGAAAGGACCATCAACTAAAATATCAATTAATGAAAATATTTCATTTGTATATTTAGTGTGTTTTCTTCCATCTTCTGGTTTTAGGTCTTTATCAAATAGGTATCCTGAATACATCCAAATAGTTTTTGAATCTTTATATCTATTTCTTACTTTCTTTAAAAGTAATATAAGTCTTTCTTGGTTCTCAGGTTCGAATGGTTCTCCACCTAAAATAGATAATCCTTCTATGTAGTCATCATTTAATGATTCAACTATTCTATCTTCAACCTCTTCTGTGAATTCTTTTCCATATTTAAAATCCCATGTGATTTGGTTAAAGCATAGTGGGCAATGAACTCTACATCCTGATACGAATAGGCTTGTCCTAACGCCGGTCCCATTCGCAATATCATAATATTTTACGTTTCCGTAATTCATATTATAAATGTAGCTTTCTTTCCTTTATTTCTTGTGTACGACCTTGATTCCAGAATTGTGATCCAATATATCCACATGTACGTCTTGCGACATTAAGCTTTCTTTGATCACGATTTCCACAGTTAGGGCATTCCCAAACTAATTTACCTTGTTCATCAGTTATAATCTTAATTTCACCATCAAATCCACATACCTGGCAATAATCTGATTTTGTATTTAATTCAGCATACATTATATTGTTATAGATGAATTGAATTACAGAAATTACTGCAGGAATATTATTTTGCATATTAGGAACTTCAATATATGAAATAGCTCCACCTGTTGATAATGCTTGGAATTTAGATTCAAATTTTAATTTAGCGAAAGCATTAATATCTTCTGTAACATGGATGTGATAAGAGTTTGTAATATAGTTCTTATCAGTTACACCAGGGATAATACCGAATCTTTTTTGTAAGCACTTTGAGAACTTATAAGTTGTTGATTCAAGTGGTGTTCCATATGTAGAATAACCAATGTTTTCTGCAGCCTTCCATTCATTACACTTATCATTCATATGCTGCATAATCTTTAAACCTAATTCAGTTCCTTCAGGATCAGTAAGCTTTTTACCAATTAGCTTATATACTGTTTCCCATAAACCAGCATATCCTAAAGATATTGTTGAATATCCATTGAATAAAAGCTTATCAATCTTTTCACCTGGCTTTAATCTTGAAATTGCGCCATACTGCCATAAGATAGGAGCAACATCAGATGGAGTACCAAGTAATCTTTCATGACGGCATCTTAAGGCTCTATGACATAATTCAAGTCTTTCATCAAATATATGCCAGAAATCATCTAAGTCTCTTGCGCTACATGCAACATCAACTAGGTTAATTGTAACAACACCTTGGTTGAAACGACCATAGAATTTATATTTACCATTTTCATCTTGCCATGCTGAAAGACAGCTTCTGCAACCCATTACAGGGAAACAGTTTCCTTCTTTTAGGCTCTTCATAACTTTTTCTGAAATATAATCTGGTACCATACGTTTTGCAGTACACTTAGCTGCAAGTTCAGTTAAATAGAAATATTTAGAATTTTGAGTTACGTTATCTTCTTCTAATACATAAACAATCTTTGGGAATGCAGGAGTAATCCATACACCTTGTTCATTCTTAATACCACGTGTTCTTTGACGAAGAGTTTCTTCTATAATCATAGCTAAATCGTCTTTTTCACGTTGATTTTTAGCTTCATTTAAATACATAAATTCAGTAATAAATGGAGCTTGACCATTAGTTGTCATTAAAGTAACAACCTGGTATTGAATTGTTTGTACGCCCTTAACAATTTCTTTCTTTAATCTTCTTTCAACAATCTTAGAAATAGAATCTTCATTAGCGTTAATACCAGCCATTTCCATTTCGGCTTTTACTTCAGCTGTGATCTTCTTTCTTGAAATATCTACGAATGGAGCAAGATGAGCTAAAGATATTGATTGTCCACCATACTGGCTTGATGCAACTTGTGCAATAATTTGTGTTGCAATATTACAAGCAGTAGAGAATGAATGTGGCTTTTCAATTAATGTACCAGAAATAACAGTACCATTTTGAAGCATATCTTCTAGATTAACTAAATCACAGTTATGCATATGCTGTGCATAATAGTCTGCATCATGGAAATGGATTAAGCCTTCGTTATGAGCTTTAACAATATCTTCAGGTAATAAGAAACGATTAGTAATATCTTTAGATACTTCTCCTGCCATATAGTCTCTTTGTACTGATACAACAGTTGGATTCTTATTAGAGTTTTCTTGTTTTACCTCTTCGTTTGCACCTTCAATTAAAGTTAAAATTTGCTTATCTGTAGAATTAGATTTTCTTACAAGTTCATGACGATATCTATATGTAATATAGTTCTTTGCAACCTTATAAGCTCCCTCTTCCATAATATGCTCTTCTACGAAGTCTTGAATTTCTTCAACGGATACAGCACGCATAATCTTGTTGCAGTCATTTCTTACTTTTTCAACTACAACCTTAATTTGGTTTTCGCTTAATCTTAAATTTTCATTATCTACAGATTCATTAGCCTTCCAAATGGCATTATAAATCTTGTCTTCTTCAAATTGAACCTCTTGACCATTTCTCTTAATGACATTCATCTTTTTTTCCTCCAATTTAAACATTAATATATATAACACTGAAATTTACGACTGAATAATTTTAAATTGACTCATTTCGCTTACTTCTTTTTAGTAATTACTATTATATTGATTTTGGATACTTTTTGCCATATCTTTTTAGTCAATATAAAATCTTATTATGAAAAGTTATTTTTTCATAAAATATTAAATAATTTTCTTATTACCCTTGAAAAATAATTTATTTATGCTTCACTAAAAATACCATTTTTTATAAAAAAAATTTATTATATTATAAGTAACAATAAATTTAACTTTATTTTATTTAGATTTGTGATAAAATTATAATAATATTGAAAGAAAAGGAGATGGTTTTCATGCCAATTATTATACCAAAAGACATACCCGCATATCAAAAATTAAAAGATGAGAACATATTTGTCATGTCAACCAATCGTTCATCAACTCAAGATATCCGTGTATTAAATATTTTAATATTAAATTTAATGCCAACTAAGATTGAAACTGAAACACAGCTTGCAAGATTACTTGCAAATTCTTCATTACAAATTGAAGTAACATTTATTGTTCCTAAAACTCATGAAGTTAAAAATACATCAAAATCACACTTAGATAAATTCTATACTACATTTGATAAGGTAAAAAATAAAAACTTTGATGCGTTAATCGTTACTGGTGCACCAGTTGAGCAATTAAAATTTGAGGAAGTAGATTATTGGAATGAGTTAAAAGAAATATTTGAATTCTCAAAAACTCATGTTACTACTTCTATGTTTATATGCTGGGGGGCACAAGCTGCATTATATCATTTCTTTGGAATTGATAAGTATCCATTAAGCCAAAAACTATTTGGAGTATATAAACATAAAAAGTCAGTTGAATATGAACCATTATTAAATGGTATTGATGATGTATTCTATATTCCACAATCACGTCATACATATAATAAAGAAAGTGATTTATTAAGTAGACCAGATGAACTTATACCTTTAGTACAATATAAAGAAAATAATGAAAGTCATACTACCATTCTTAAAACACCAGATAATAAGCAATTATTTATCTTAGGCCATATAGAATATGATAAATATACATTAAAGAAAGAATACGAAAGAGATTTAGGTAAAAGAAGTGATGTACCTTATCCTTGTAATTACTTTAATGAGGAAACTGGTGATGTAGATGTATTATGGAGATCTACTGCAAACCTAATATACTATAATTGGTTAAATTATTATGTATATCAGGTTACACCTTATGATTTTAAAAATCCTATTATTAAATTTAAAGATGAATAAAAATATCCCGGTTACCCGGGATTTTTTTAATTATTATCTAAACTTTCGTTTTTTTCTTTTCTATCTAGGAAATATTTAATAATGAATGTTGCAAAAACAAATAATCCTATAATTCCTAAATATAAATAGAATTGATTATCTTTATAACTAAAATCTTTATTAGCTTCAATTGCTTTAGTTAAAGTTTTGAAAAATACACCTAATGGATAGAATCCAAGTAATGCAGATTCTACAATCATTAATATATTAAAGTATAATACCTTTGCATTATCGCCTTTTACAAATTTATAAATTGAATAGAATAGTAAAGCTAATGCTCCAATTAATACAATTGTATATTTTTCATCAAATCCTACTTCTGTTCCCCATTCTTCTTTATCAAAGTTAAATGTAGTTAAAAATAGAACTAAAGAAAAAACTGCGATAACAACTGATGTAATTAAAAGGAATAAATTATAAAGTTTTTTCATTGTTATATACTTCTCCATCTTCATCTTTTTTATAACTATATATATCACTATCGACTTCTTTTGAAACCTCACCATCACCTTTTATACCTGTTAATAAAAGTTGAGGATAGAAAGCACCTATTAATACCATTACCGCAGTAGATAAGATAGTACTTGGAATACATGCAGCTCCATTATATACAAATGAATATAACCAAGTTTCACCTGTTACACCAAACATAGGCTTTGCAGTTGGATCTAACCAGAATAATCCTCCTGCAAGTACATGACAAGCATACTTTAATAAACCACCAATTACAGTACCAACAACAATCCATAAAATTCTTTCTTTAATTGTCTTGCCTTCTTTATATTTGCCAGAAAATGCACCAGCAATACCTACTACTGTATAGCCTAATACGTAATCTAATAAAATTTGTGTAAATGGTGCGAAGAATTTCATTGCTCCATCGTATGTAGCACCAGGAATTACAAATATACCACCAAGCATTTGTAATATAGATACAATAAAGCCACTAATTAAACCTGCAACTAAACCTCTTCTATATGCAATAATAAAGACAGGTACCATTGCAATACCGATTGAACCACCATTTACGAACATTCCTCTTGAATATCCTGACTGGATGAAATCCAATGCAAGCGCCAATGCAGAAAATATTGCTATTTCTGCTAAAACTTTGACAGTTATTTTGTTTGTTTTCATTTTTCCCTCCTAAAAAACAAAAAATGTCCGCTAGGACATGACTAAAACAATAAGATATCTCACATTATCCCTATCGCTAGCA
>CACZRY010000159.1 GCA_902783745.1 uncultured Erysipelotrichaceae bacterium | reverse complement strand
GATTGGGTTGTTGAAAACTGTGAGATTGAAGCTGAATATAAATCACGTCCTCATCAGATTGAATTTGGTAGATTAAATATCACAAATACAATTATGTCAAAGCGTTATTTAAGAGCTTTAGTTGATTCTAAGAAGGTATCTGGATATGATGATCCAAGAATGCCTACTTTATGTGGATTAAGAAGAAGAGGTTATACACCTGATTCTATTAGAAATTTCATCTTATCAACAGGTTTATCAAGAATTAATTCTACTGTTCCTGAAGAAGCATTAGAAGAAGCTTTAAGAGATGATTTAAAGCTTAAGGCTATAAGACCTAACGCAATTATTAATCCAGTTGAGGTTGTAATTGATAATTATCCTGAAGGACAAGTTGAATGGCTTGACGCACCAAACAATCAAGAAAATGAAGAAGCTGGTTCAAGAAAAATTGCATTCTCTCGTCATGTATATATTGAAAGAGAAGACTTCATTGAAGAAAAGCCTAACAAGAAGTGGAAGAGACTTGCTTTAGGCGTTGAAGTTAGATTAATGAGAGCATACTTTATTACTGCAACATCAGTTGAAAAGGATAAGGATGGTAATATTACATTAATTCATGCAACATATGATCCTTTGACAAAAAGTGATTCAGGATTTAATGAAAGAAAGCCTAATGGTAATATTCATTTTGTTGAAAAGACTACTGCAATTAAGGCTGAATTTAGACATTTTGAACCATTATTAATTGAAACAGAAGAGAATAAGGATTTAGATTTTATGGAAAAGTTAAATCCAAATTCTATGAATATAACTTATGGTTATGTTGAATCATCTTTAAAGGATACTAAACCTTTAGATCATTTCCAATTCATTAGAAATGGTTATTATGTAACTGATCAAGATTCAAATGAAGAAAGATTAGTATTTAATGAAACATGTGGCCTAAAGAGTGGCTTCAAACTATAATATAATTAAAGAAAAAATAGTAAGGACTGAGGATTAGCCTCAGCCCTTATTCACGCAATAAAGGAGTTTATTTTATGTTAAAGGTAACAAATCTTAGCTTACAATATGGTACAAGAAAATTATATGATAATGTAACTATTTCGTTTACAAAAGGTAATTGTTATGGAATTATCGGCGCAAATGGTGCTGGTAAATCAACATTCTTAAAGCTTTTATCTGGAGAAATCGAATCAACAACAGGTCATGTTGAATTAGACCCTAAGGAAAGAATGTCTGTCTTAGCACAGGATCAACATAAATACGATAATGAAACAGTATTAGATACAGTTTTATTAGGCCATAAGAAGCTTATGGATATAAGAAAAGAAAAGGATGCATTATATGAAAAAGCAGATTTTACTGATGCTGATGGTATAAGAGCTGCTGAACTTGAAGGTGAATTTGCAGAGCTTGGTGGATGGGAAGCTGAATCTGATGCTGAAACATTACTTGCAGGCTTAGGAGTACCTGAAGAAGTATTTTATGAAAAAATGCTTGATCTAGATGCAAAGATTAAAATTAAGGTTTTACTTGCACAAGCATTATTCGGAAATCCTGATGTATTATTATTAGATGAACCTACAAACAACTTAGATTATAAGTCTACACAATGGTTAGAAAATTTCTTATTAGATTTTGAAAATACAGTATTAATAGTATCTCACGACCGTCACTTCTTAAATAATGTATGTACACATATTTGTGATGTTGATAGAGGACATATTAAGCTTTATGTTGGTAACTATGAATTCTGGTATGAATCATCACAATTAGCCCTAAAGCAAGCTCAAGATGAAAATAAGAAGAGTGAACAAAAGGTTAAGGAATTAAAGGAATTCATTGCAAGATTCAGTGCTAATAAATCTAAATCTAAGCAAGCAACATCAAGAAAGAAGTTACTTGAAAAGATTGAAATTACAGATATTGAACCATCATCAAGAAGATATCCATACTTAGGTTTTAAGCCTAATAGAGAAGTTGGTAATGATATTTTATTTGTTGAGCATTTAACAAAGCCAGGTCTATTTAATGATTTATCATTCTCTGTAAATAAGAATGATAAGATCGCATTCCTTGCAGAAAATACATTACAAATTACTGCGTTATTTAATATTTTATCAGGTAAGGATAAAGATTTTACTGGTAAATTTAAATGGGGTATTACAACATCTCAAGGATTCCTAATGCAAGATAATAAAGAATATTTCACAAAGGAAATGACTTTAATTGATTGGTTAAGACAATATTCTAAAGAAGATCAAACAGAAACATTTATACGTCAATATTTAGGAAGAGTTTTATTTGCAGGTGAAGAAGCAACTAAGTCATGTACTGTATTATCAGGTGGAGAAAAGGTTAGATGTATTTTAGCTAAGCTTATGGTTGAATGTCCTAACGTTTTAGTATTCGAAGACCCAACAAACCATCTTGATTTGGAATCAATTACATCACTTAATGAAGGTATGACTAATTTTAAGGGAAATATTTTATATTCATCACACGATAGAGAATTATTATCTACTGTTGCAAATAGAATTATTAAATTTAATTTAGATGGTACATGGGAAGATAGACTATCTAATTATGATGATTTTATGGAAAAGGAAGCAAAATAATAATGGATTTAAGTGGATTAAATGAACCACAAAAGGCCGCAGTAACTCAAACTAGTGGTGCAGTTATGGTTATGGCTGGTGCTGGATCTGGAAAAACTAAGGTTTTAACAACAAGAATAGCATATATAATAGATGAACTTGGTGTATCAAAGGATTCTATTTTAGCCTTAACGTTTACTAATAAGGCTGCAAACGAAATGAAGGTTAGAATTTCTAATATTTTAGGTGGTATTGATACTAAAAATATGTGGGTTTCTACATTCCATTCATTTTGTGTAAGAATATTAAGAAAAGAAATTGGCCATTTAGAAAATTATACAAATTCTTTTAATATAATTGATGAAGAAGACGCACAAAAAATAGTTAAAGATATATGTAAAAATGAATGTATTGATTCTAAACCAAAGGAATTAAGACATTTAATTTCTAAATCTAAAAACTTTGAAGCATTTTCTATAGATGATCCATTTTTAAACCAAGATTATGATACAGTATCAAGATTATATGAAGAATATAAGATAAAGAATAATTTATTAGATTTTGATGACTTAATTATTAAAACTATTGAATTATTTAAAGAAGCACCTGAAGTATTATATAGATATCAATACAAATTTGAATATATATTAGTAGATGAATTCCAAGACACTAACGCATTACAATATGTATTAATAAGAATGCTTGCGGCATTACATAATAACATATTTGTTGTTGGTGATGACTTCCAAAGTATTTATTCATTCCGTGGTGCAAAAATCGAAAATATCCATAAATTTAGACGTGATTATAAGGATCACAAAATGATTCTATTAGAAGAAAATTATCGTTCTACTAATGAAATCCTAAATTTAGCAAACTGTATTATTGATAAAAACCCTAACCAAATTAAAAAGGTTATGTATTCTCATGGTAAAACAGGAGATAAGCCTATTTTATATGACGCAGATACAGCGTTTGGTGAGGCTTCATTTGTTGTAGAACAAATAAAGAAACTTCACGATAAGGGTGATAGCTATAGTGATTTTGCGATAATGTATCGTGCTAATTACATATCAAGAGGATTTGAAGATGTTTTATTAAGAGAACATATTCCATATAGAATTTTTGGAGGATTATCATTCTTTGCAAGAAAAGAAATAAAGGATATGACTGCATACTTAAGAGTATTAGTTCATCCTGATGATAATTTTTCTTTCTTAAGAATTGTAAATGAACCAAAAAGAAAAATTGGTGATAAGGTAATAGAATCACTTACTAGTGTTTCAAATGAATATAACAAATCACTTTTTGATTCAATAGATTTATATAGTGGTTCTGGTTCTATAGAATTAAAAAAATTTAAAATTATGATGACATCAATTAAAGAATCTCTTGCTAATTGTAAGCTTCCTGATATTATTGATATCTTATTAAAGGAAACTTCATATGAAGATATGCTTAAAAAAGGAGATTCTGATGAATATCAAGATAGAATATCAAACATTAAGGAATTTAAATCTGTTTTAAAAGAAACAGAATTAGACCATGAGGATGAAGGGTTAACTAATGAAGAAATATTAGATATTCTTTTATCAGATTTAGCCTTAAGAAGTGAGAATGATGATGCGAAAGAATCTGATTCAGTAATTCTTACAACATATCATCAGGCTAAAGGATTGGAATTTAAGAATGTTTTTATGGTTGCGATGGAGGATGGAATATTCCCATCACAAAATTCGGTAACTAAAGAAGATGTAGAAGAAGAAAGAAGAATTTGTTACGTAGGTATTACTCGTGCAAAGGATAGATTATTTATATCTCATGTAGGAAGAAGATTCTTATTTGGATTTACTCAACAAATGATGCCTTCTTGCTTCTTAGGTGAAATGAAAAGAGAATTCTATAATTTATATGGTGAATATAAAACACCTAAGAAGGATATAGAATCTAAGGCAATACCTAATGTTTTAAGCGCAAAGGATGCCGTAACTTCAGATCTTAAGGTTGGAGATAAGGTTAACCATAAGACATTTGGCGATGGCAAAGTTATAAGCATTAATGGTAAAATCGCAGAGATTGCGTTTGCGTTACCTACAGGTATTAAAAAGATGTTATCAACTCACCCATCATTAACTAAAATAAATTAATTATTATGACAGGTGCTACCTGTCATTTTAATACATAAATAAGATTTAAAAGTGTTATAATATTAATATACATTTTTTGGAGGTTTATATGCCAACTATTGAAGAAAGACTAAATGAAATTAAAGAAATCCTTAATAAAGCATCAGAAGCATATTATACAAAGGATATGCCAATTATGGAGGATTATGAATATGATAAGCTTATGAACGAGCTTATTAAAATAGAAGAAGAACATCCTGAATTAAAGACCCTAGATTCACCTACTAATAGAATTGGTGGTGAGGTTTTAACTAAATTCAAAAAGGTAACACATGAAACTAAAATGGCATCTTTATCAGATGCATTTAGTTATGAAGAATTATATGATTTTGATAAAAGAGTTAAAGAGGTTGCGCCTGAAGCCAAATATTTATGTGAGCTTAAAATAGATGGTCTTTCTGTATCTTTAAAATATAGTAATGGTATATTAGTAGAAGCATCAACTAGAGGTAATGGTTTAGTTGGTGAGGATATTACTCATAATGTTAGAACTATTAAATCAGTTCCATTAAAATTAAAAAATAATGATTCTTTAGAGGTTAGAGGAGAAATTTATATGCCAAGAGAATCATTAAGAAAGCTTAACTTAGAGCGTGAAGAGGCAGGAGAAGAAATCTTTGCAAACTGTAGAAATGCTGCCGCAGGCTCTGTAAGACAATTAGATAGCAAGGTTGCAAGTAAACGTAACTTAGATGCATTCTTATATTATTACATGGAAGATGATATTTTAACACAAGAAGAAGCTTTAATAAAAATGCGTGAGCTTGGCTTTAATGTCAATCCAAATTATATGTTATGTAATAGTATGGATGATGTAATTAAATATATAGAAAAAATGGGTGAATTACGCCCTAATCTACCATATGATATTGATGGTATTGTAATTAAGGTTAATCAGCTAGAATTACATTCTATAATTGGTGAAACTGTAAAATATCCTAAGTGGGCTATCGCATATAAATTCCCACCTGAGGAAGTAAAAACACAGTTATTAGATATAATATACCAAGTAGGAAGAACTGGTGTTATTACACCTGTTGGTGTATTTAAGCCTGTTTCACTTGCAGGTTCAGTTGTATCTAAGGCAACACTTCATAATGAAGATTATATTAAAATGAAGGATGTACATATTGGTGATATTGTTACACTACATAAGGCTGGAGATGTTATTCCTGAGGTTGTAGGACCAGTCCTTGAGGAAAGAAAAGAAATAAAACCATTTGTAATGATAGATAAATGTCCTTGTTGTGGTGAAGCATTAAAAAGATATGAGGGTGAGGCTGATTGGTATTGTATTAATCCTTTATGTAAGGATAAGCTTATTAATAAGCTAATACATTTCGCATCAAAGCCTGCATATAATATTGATTCTTTAGGAGATAAGCTTTCAAGATTATTATTTGAATTAGGCTATTTAACTGATGTTTCATCAATATTTAATTTAAAATTTAATTATAATGAATTAGTAAATATTCCAGGTCTTGGTGAAAAGTCTATTACTAATCTTTTAAATGCAATAGAAGAATCTAAGAAGAATAATTTAGATAGATTAGTATTTGGTTTAGGTATTAGACATGTTGGTGCTAAGGCAGCTTTAATTATTTCAAAGAGATTTAAAGATATAGATGGTATTATAAACGCAACATTTGAAGAATTATCTAATTTAGATGATATTGGTGAGGTTATTGCTAGATGTGTTGTTGATTATTTTAATAATCCACTAAATTTAGAATTAATTGATAGATTAAAGAATTTAGGATTAAATACTAAATACATTGGTGAAGAATTAATAGAAGGCTTCTTTACTGGTAAAAAGGTAGTATTAACAGGTACTATATCTATGCCAAGAGATGAGGCTAAAATGCTTATTATGAAGCAAGGTGGAAAAATAAGTGAATCAGTTTCTAAAAAAACTGATATTGTTATTGCAGGTGAGGCTGCAGGTTCTAAGCTTGATAAGGCTCATGAATTAGGAATTTATATCATGGATGATAAGGAATTCCAAGAAAAGATAAAGAGGTAATTATGGATAAGATAATAGTAAAGGGAGCTAGGGAGAACAATTTAAAAAATGTAGATATTACATTACCAAAGGATAAGCTTATAGTAATGACAGGTGTATCAGGGTCTGGTAAATCATCTCTTGCCTTCGATACTATTTTCCAAGAAGGAGAAAGAAGATTTGTTGAATCATTATCTTCTTTTGCAAGACAATTTATTGGTTCTAATGAAAAACCAGATGTTGATTCTATTGAAGGTTTATCACCTGCAATATCAATTGACCAAAAATCAGCATCTCATAACCCAAGATCAACTGTTGGTACTGTAACTGAAATATATGATTATTTAAGAGTAATATTCTCAAGAGTAGGTACTCCATATTGTCCTAATCATAATATTCCTATTTCATCATCTTCAATTGATCAAATAGTAGATAAGATTATGGAATTTAGTGAGGGCACTAAATTATATATAACATCTCCTGTTATATTCCGTGAAAAAGGAGAACATGTTAAGGTATTTGAAACATACCTTAAAAAAGGATATGTTCGTGCAATGGTTGATGGTGAAATGCATGAGCTATCAGAAGAGATAAAGCTTGAACGTACAAAGAAGCATAATATTTATATTGTGATTGAAAGATTAAAGATGAAAGAAGGAATACGTTCTAGAGTGTTTGAAGCAGTTGAAACTGCGATAAAGGAAGCGGATGGATATGTTGTTGTATATGCAGATGATAAAGAATATTTTTATTCTACAGTTCACGCATGTCCTTATTGTGGATTCTCACTTGCGACACTAGAACCACGTCTATTCTCATTTAATTCACCACTTGGTGCATGTCCTAACTGTAATGGATTAGGTGCTAACTTAAATATTGATCCAGCATTAGTAATTGATTGGGAAAAATCAATTGATGATAAATGTATCCTACCTTATAAGAATCAAGATTCAGGTAATTTATCAAATGCTGAATTATATCAAGTATGTGAATATTATAAAATTGATACAACAATTCCATTTAAAGATCTATCTAAGAAAAATCAAGATATTATCCTTTTTGGTTCACCAGATGTAATTAGTTTCAAGATGAAGTCAACATCAGGTAGAAACCATGATAAGACTGAAAGATTTGAAGGAATTGTACCAATGTTTCAAAGAAGATATAATGAAACAGATTCTGATTGGATAAGAGATTGGTTACAGCAATATATGACAGAAACTTTATGTCCTAAATGTAATGGTAGAAGATTAAATGAATCAGTATTAAACATTAAAATTGGCGATGAATCAATTGCGGATGTATGTGAAATGTCAATTGATAGGTCATATGAATGGTTTAAAAATCTTAATTTAGGTGAAGAAAAAGCTCAAATTGCAAAGCAGGCAATTAAAGAAGTAACTGATAGATTAAAATTCTTAATTGATGTAGGATTAGAATATTTAACATTATCTCGTAGTGCTGATACACTATCAGGCGGAGAAGCACAGCGTATTAGACTTGCAACACAAATAGGAAGTCAGCTTACAGGAGTTTTATATGTATTAGATGAACCATCAATTGGTTTACATCAAAAAGATAATCAACGTTTAATTGATACCTTAAAGCAAATGCGTGATTTAGGTAATACATTAATCGTTGTTGAACATGATACAGATACAATGCTTCAAAGTGATTATTTAGTAGATGTTGGACCTGGTGCTGGTATACATGGTGGTGAAATTGTTGCCCAAGGTACACCAGAAGAGGTTATGGCAAACCCTAATTCCTTAACAGGTAAATATTTAACTGGTAAGTTAAAAATTGAGTTACCAGAGAATAGAAGAAAGCTTACTGGTAAATGGATTGAAATAAAGGGTGCAAAGGAAAACAATTTAAAGAATGTTAATGTTAAAATCCCTTTAGGTGTTATTACACTTGTAACAGGTGTATCAGGTTCTGGTAAATCTAGTCTTGTAAATGAATGCTTATATAAAAATGTTTATAAAAAGATATATAAGGCAAGAACCTTAATACCTGGTAAAATTGATTCGATTAAGGGTGTTGAAAATATCGAAAGAATTATTCATATTTCTCAACAGCCAATTGGTCGTACACCAAGATCAAATCCAGCAACATATACAAAAGTATTTGATGATATAAGAGAATTATTTGCGAAAACAACAGATGCGAAAGCAAAAGGATATACAAAAGCTCATTTCTCATTCAATGTAAAGGGTGGTAGATGTGAAGCATGCTGGGGAGATGGTGTTAAAAGAATTTCAATGCAATTTTTACCAGATGTTTATGTACCATGTGAGGTTTGTCATGGTACAAGATACCAATCTGAAACTTTAGAGATTAAATTTAAAGATAAGAGTATTTCAGATGTTTTAAATATGAGAGTTGAAGAAGCATTAGAATTCTTTAGTGCATTCCCAAAAATTAGAAATAAACTACAAACTCTATTTGATGTAGGTTTAGGATATATTAAGCTTGGTCAATCATCAACTACATTATCTGGTGGTGAGGCACAGAGTATAAAGCTTGCGACAGAATTAAACGCAAAAATAACTCCACAAACTCTATATATTATGGATGAACCTACAACAGGATTACATACTGATGATATTAAAAAGCTTATGAATGTAATTAATAGAATAGCAGATCAAGGTGCAACAGTATTAATTATTGAGCATAACTTAGATGTTATTAAGCTTGCAGATTATATTATTGATATGGGACCTGATGGTGGAGAACGTGGTGGTAAAGTATTATTTAGCGGTAGACCTGAGGA
The DNA here is from genome assembly GCA_902783745.1 of uncultured Erysipelotrichaceae bacterium. Taxonomy (GTDB): domain Bacteria; phylum Bacillota_I; class Bacilli_A; order Acholeplasmatales; family Anaeroplasmataceae; genus Anaeroplasma. The sequence goes on along the minus strand of CACZRY010000159.1, from coordinate 764 downwards.
TTTAATTAAATGTGAGGAATCATATACTGCAAAATATTTAAAGCCATTACTTGAAAATAAATAGTTAATTAAGCGAGTTTAACTCGCTTTTTTCATATTAATTTGTATTATTAAAAATATTATTATATAATAATAAAGTATTTTGAAAGTGGTGATATTATGCCTCAAAAGGACATAAAGCCAAATGCAAAACAGAAAAGAAAGAAAAAAGAAAAGACACCTGAAGATATAATGCGTGAAAAAGAAAATATCAGAAAATCATTATTAGATTTAGACCCAAACATGTCAAAAGACATGCAAGATGATTTAGTAGAAATGCTTTATCAAGCATCAGCTAAAGGTAAGCCTAAAAGAAATATGAGATGGTATTTTAATGAATTACTAAAGGAAATGTTTTCTTTCTTTATAATTTATGTATCAACTACTGTAATATTCGGCTTTTTCTCATTGGATTTAATTATAGATAATATATTTATGCTATTTTTAGTATCCTTAGTTATTAGCACTACATTTTTCTTATATAAGCATATTTATTTTAAAATGCGTGGAAGAATAATGCTTTTTATTATAAAAAAGTTTATTGTATTAGCACTTATTATGACATTGTTTGCGTTAATTAATGCAACAGTATTTAAGGTGTTTAGTACAACAAGCTCGTGTGTTTTTTATTTAATTTTTGGATATGTTTTATCTGAAATTATAGAATATATAATATCTGATTATATTTAGGAGGTTAATATGGCAGAACAATTATATGTATCAGT
>CACZRY010000158.1 GCA_902783745.1 uncultured Erysipelotrichaceae bacterium | reverse complement strand
CTTAAGTATAAGATTGATGATATTAGAAACTTCTATTTAAATGATGTAAGATTCTTATCTCAATTCAAGGAGGTTAAGTAAAATGCTTGTATCTAGAAAATGGTTAGAAGAATATTTAGACTTATCTTCATATTCTGATAAGGAATTATATGATATTTTTACAGCTCACGTTTGTGAAGTTGAATTAATGTATAAGACATGTGATGCTTCTAACATGACTGTTGCGAAAGTATTAACATGTGAAGCAATACCTGAAACTCACTTACATAAGTGCAGTGTTGAGGTTAGACCTGGTGAGGTTACTCAAATTGTTTGTGGTGCACCTAATGTAGAAGCAGGTAAGCTTGTTATTGCAGCAAACCCTGGTGCAATCCTACCTGGTAATTTTAAGATTAAGGCATCTAAGATTAGAGGAATTGAATCTAATGGTATGTTATGCTCATTACAAGAATTAGGCGTTGAAGAAAAATATGTACCAGAAGCTTATAAGAATGGTATTTATCTATTTGAACGTGGTGATGTTAAGGTTGGAGATAATCCACTTGAATATTTAGGTATAAATGATACTATTTATGATTTAGAAGTTACATCTAATAGAAGTGACTTATTATCAATTGAAGGTGTATTATTTGATCTTGCGGCAGCAATTAATCAAAAGTTTATTAAGCCTTTAAAGGAAGTTAAGGATGAGATTTCAAATGATACAACTGTATCAATTGAAACTGATAATTGTTATAAATATGCAACAAGAGTTATTGAAGGAGTAACAATTAAAGAATCTCCTATGTGGTTAAAGCGTAAGCTTGTTGCATCAGGCATTAGACCTATTAATAACGTAGTTGATGTTACCAATTATGTATTAATGTTATTAGGTCAACCACTACATTCATTTGATAAGGATAAGCTTGGTAATAAAATTGTTGTAAGACAAGCTTTAGATAATGAAGTTATTGTTACTTTAGATGAACAAGAAAGAAAGCTATTATCAAACGATATTGTAATTACTAATGGAAAAGATGCGTTATGTGTTGCTGGTGTAATGGGTGGATTATCTACTGAAGTTTCAAATGAAACAAAGAATGTTACATTAGAAGCTGCATATTTTGATTTCTTATCAATTAGAAAGACATCATCTCGTTTAGGTTTAAAGAGTGAATCTTCATCTCGTTTTGAACATAAGATTGATTATTCTAGAGTAGAACGTGCCCTAGATTATGCAGCAGCTATGATTAAAGAGCTTGCTGGTGGCAAGATTTCTAATATGGTTATAGATGTTAAGCATGAAATTAAGCCAGGCGTTGTTTCTATTACAAAGACAAAGATTAATAATTATTTAGGTACTGATTTATCTATAGATTATTTAAATGATTTATTTAATAGATTAAATTATGAATTTGTTTTAAATGGTGAAACATTTACTATTACTCTACCATCAAGAAGAATGGACTTAGAGCCATCTTTCCAAGATATTTGCGAGGATGTTGCAAGAATGTATGGATATGATAATATCCCAACAACTATTGCAGAAATGGCATCTCGTGGTGGTTTAACAGAAAAACAAAAGAAGATTAGAATTATTCGTCAATTCTTATCAACAGTTGCATTCAACGAAGTTGTTTCATATTCTTTAATTAAAGAAAGTGATTTAGGATTCTATACAGAAGAAGTTAAAAAGGAAATCAAGCCTTTAATGCCTTTAACAGAAGATCACGCAGTAATGAGACAATCATTATTAAATGGTGTTATTGATGCAATTCAATATAATCTAGCAAGAAAGAATCAAAACCTTGCATTATTTGAAATTGGTAATGTATATTTTGATGGAGGTAATCCTGAATCATCACAAGAATTACATTTAGCAATGGCATTAAATGGTTTATATGAATCAACACTATGGGAAGGAGAAAAGAAACTTTCTTCATTCTATGTATTAAAAGGATTACTTGATTCATTATTAACTCGTATTGGTGTTGATGTAACATATGCACCATATGACAAAATTAAATCATTCCATCCAGGAAGAACTGCAGAAATCTTATTCCGTGGTGAAAGAATTGGTGTGATTGGTGAATTACATCCTAAGTTTGCAAAAGAACATGATGTTAAGGGTACAATTGCTTTAGAAATAGATTTAACTAAGATTGTTGAATCTAAGAGTAAGATGAAGTATCACGCAATTAATAAGTTCCCATCAATTAATCGTGACCTTGCAGTAGTAGTAAAAGATGATGTTAAGGCATCTGATATTATTGAAGTTGTTAAGAAGACAGGTCGTAAATATATTACTAATGTTGAAGTATTTGATGTTTATAAGGGTGAAAATGTATTAGATGATGAAAAGTCAATTGCATTCACAATGACATTTGAAGATTTCACTAAGACATTAGAATCTGAAGAAGTAGATGCTGAAGTTAAAAAGATATTAGATAAGTTAACTGAAAAGTTTAATGCTAAAATTCGTCAATAATTAATATGAAAGTGTTATCCCGTACTTTGGGATAACATTTTTCTTTTATTATTTTATTTTTAATAGTATAATTACATAGGTGATATTTTATGCAAAGTATTTATGGTTATTCTGAAGAAATGTTAAAGCAATATATGATCGATATGGGCGAAAAGCCTTTCCGTTCATCACAAATAATGGAATGGTTATATAGAAAAAAAGTTTCATCTTTTGATGAAATGACAAACATTTCTAAAAAGTTTATAGAAAAACTAAAAGAGGATTTCACATTAGATAGATTAGAATGTGTTACAAGACAAGATTCTTTTGACGGAACTAAGAAATTTTTATTTAGATTAAGCGATGGAAATCTTATTGAAACAGTTTTAATGAGCCATGATTATGGATATTCTGTATGTGTTACATCTGAGGTTGGATGTAATATGGCTTGTGCATTTTGCGCATCTGGAATGAAGAAAAAGAAAAGAAATCTTTTAGCATCAGAAATGGTATTACAGATTTTAATGGTATCATTATTAACAGACTTAAGAGTAAGCCATGTTGTTGTAATGGGTATTGGTGAACCATTTGATAATTATGAGAATGTAACCACATTCTTAAATATTATTAATAACGCAAAAGGATTAGAAATCGGTTCAAGACATATCACTGTTTCAACATGTGGTGTTGTACCAAAGATTTATGAATTTGCAAATTTTCCACTTCAGGTAAATCTTGCAGTATCACTACATGCACCAACAAATGAAATAAGAAATGAAATTATGCCTATCAATAAGGCTTATCCTTTAGAGGTATTAATTCCTGCAATAAAGGAATATATAAGAATTACTGATAGAAGAGTAACATTTGAATATATTATGCTTAAGGGCTTAAATGATACTAAGGAATGTGCAAATGCATTATGTGATTTAGTTCATGGAATGAATTGCTATATAAATTTAATTCCTTATAATGAAGTAAAAGAAAAGCCTTATAAACGAAGTGAAAAAGGAGATATGCGTCAATTCTTTGATATACTAAAGAAACGTCATATCAATGTTCAATTAAGAAAAGAGCAAGGCTCAGATATTGATGCAGCTTGTGGTCAATTAAGAAGTAATCAAATGAAAAAGGAAGGCAATTAATGCAGGGAAGAGTTATTAATTTAAATGGTGGAGTATATAAGGTATTATTAGAAGATGATACCATAATAGAAGTTAAAGCTAGAGGCAAGCTTAGAAGTGAAAAGAAGACAGCTATAAATGATAAATCTCAATCTAAAAAAGAGGTTATTCAAACTATAAAGAATTCACCTAAGGTTGGAGATATTGTTGTTATTGAAAATAACATGATAGACCATTATCTAGAAAGAAAAAATTCTTTAATTAGACCTGATATCGCAAATGTTGATCAAATATTATTAGTATTTGCGGCAAAGGAACCAGACTTTTCATTCTACTTATTAGATATGTTTATTGTAAATATTACAATGTATAATATAAAGCCTCTAATAGTTATTTCTAAAATAGATAAGCTTACTCAAAAAGAATTAGAAGAGCTTAAAAAAGCAATGGAATATTATAAAAAATTATCTTTTGATGTAGTATATGTAAATAGCTTAACTAAAGAAGGTACTTTAGAACTTGCAGCTGATTTAGATAATAAAATAACAGTATTATCAGGACAAACTGGTGCAGGTAAATCAACATTAATTAATGCAATTATCCCCGAATTTAATTTAAAAACTCAAGAGATATCACAGGCTTTAGGCCGTGGTAAGCATACAACAAGAGAATCTAACCTTTATAGATATAAGAATGGATTTATTGGTGATACACCAGGATTTTCAAAGCTTGATTTATTTAAGGTTGATAAAAATGAATTAAGAAATTATTTCCCTGAATTTAAAAACTATGAATGTAAGTTTAGAGACTGCTTACATCAAGAAAATATAAAAGGTTGTCTTGTACATGAAGCAGCATTAAAGGGTGAAATTTTATATTCAAGATATGAGAATTATTTAAAAATGTTTAATCAGATTGGAGAAATAAAAAAATGAAAGTATCATTATCTATTTTAACTGCAGATTTTTCTAATTTTGAAAAATCAGTTGGAAATGTTATGAAAGAATCAGATTATATCCATTTAGATGTAATGGATGGAGAATTTGTACCAAATATATCAATTGGACCTGCATTCGTAAAATCTATAAGAAAACTTACTGATAAGCCTTTTGATACACATTTAATGATAAGACATCCAAATAACTATATTAAAGAATTCGTAGAAGCAGGAAGCCAATATATTACATTCCATATTGAAGCTGATTGTAACGCAAAAGAAGTAATTGATATAATCCATTCTTATGGTATTAAGGCTGGTATTTCAATTAAGCCTAAAACATCAGTTAAGGTAATAGAAGAATTATTACCTTACTTAGATATGGTTTTAATTATGTCTGTTGAACCAGGATTTGGTGGACAAAAGTTTATGCCTGTTGCAATAGATAAGGCAAAGGAATTAAAAGAATTAAAGGATAAATATGGATATAATTATTTAATTAATATCGATGGTGGTATTAATGATAAGACTTTACCTTTAGTTAAAGATTATCTTGATTTAGCAGTATCTGGTTCATTTGTATGTAACGCAGAGGATCAAATAAAAAATTTAAATATATTAAAGAATATGTAAAAAAATATCCCTATTTTTAGGGATTCTTTTTATATATAAAATATTTTTGGGTGCAAAAAAACTGGCTAAAGCCAGTTAAATCGCACAATTGTTTTTGAACTAAGATTAAGCTCTTTCAAGGTTGCCCTTCTTTAATGCTCTAGCAGAAACCTTAACCTTCTTAACGTTTCCGTTTTCGTCCTTGATATGAACTGTTTGTAAGTTAGCCTTCCAAGTACGACGAGTAGCATTTAAAGCATGAGATCTTTTGTTTCCGGTAACAGTTGT
>CACZRY010000157.1 GCA_902783745.1 uncultured Erysipelotrichaceae bacterium | reverse complement strand
TACATATTACACAGACTCAACTGCTAGACAAGCCAAAGGTTCTGACTATGCTAAGTGCCAAGGATTATATGTTTATAGCTCAAATGGAAACAGTTATTGGTGGCTGCGTTCGCCTTACTATAAGGTTGCCAGCAGAAATTATGCAAACTGCGCTTATATAGGCACTAACTATGGCGATATCTACTACTACTGGGGTGTCTACCATACTGAAGTCGGCGTGCGTCCAGCTTGTTGGATTACATTATAACTAATAAGTTTAAGGATTATCAATTTAAAAAGTTGTTGATAAAGTCAAGATATTTTGTACCAGTTGGTACAATTTATTTTGACACATTCACCTCTAATATACCACTATGCTATCACTATCTTTGAAAATAGATATAGCACTAATATACCACAATAATGTCTCAATGGTATTAACTTGAGATTGCTCGTTATATAAAAAATCAACCTCATTAACGAGGTTGATTGCTAATAATTAAATATCGTATAAAGTAATAATATCCGTTTTTTTGTTTGTATATAAAGATTTAAATAATTCTATATTGTTTAAGTATTCATCTACTTTATTGATTTTTAGTAAATATGAATATATTGCACATGCACGAGCTTGGCAATTAATGCTTTTTTTATAATTAAATTCAATATCTGTAAAAATATCATATTGTTTTAAAGCGGATGATACTTCAGGAATATTTCTAAGCGCACAAATGTAGATAAAATCGTAAAACATGCTTTTGGGTTCAATAGGATATTCTATGCCATTGTATTTAAATTTTGTAATTTCTTTTTTAGGTAAACTTTGGATAAACCTTTTTGCATCTATAGGTTTTTCATTGATTAAATTAATATATTGAATACCGTCATTAAATACTTTAGAAGACTGAAAAATACTTTCTATATATTTACCATCAAGCTTTAAATTGAATGCACTCAATTTTTTACCTAACTCAGTATCGGATTTGGTTGATACTTCAAGTGTTCGTAATCCTGGATACTTTGAATTTATAGAATCATTGAGATTTATTACGTTTTTCATTCGTTGAGAGGGAGCAAAGCCAGGAACAAAAGTATACTCTATAATTTTTTCACAATATGGGTTTATTCCATTTGAAATAAAAATCATTTTTTCTGCCATATAAACTCCCTAAAACGGCAATTCGCCGTCATCTTTCTCATCATAATTAGTAATATCTTTGATAATGTATTTAGGATCAACGTTAGACTGCCAAAGAATTTCAGCTTGACTATGTGTTGTTATATTTGTATCCTTTCCTATTCTAGTAGACAAGATTTTTTCTCCCGTATATTTTACTTGCTCTATTGATGGAGAAAACATATCTTCTAGATTTTTAAAACTATTACCGCATGATAATGAACCAGATGATGCATTCATGTTGCAATAGATTCTATCATTATCTATTTCCTTCCATAAGATACTAGCATCTATTAGAATTCGTTTTACTTGCTTTATTCCATGCCTTGCCTTAAATGCAGATAATACTTTTTCATTCATTTCGGTAATGGATAGCGAAATATAATCATCATTTGTTGATTTCATATATTTATCTGCCTTGTGAGCTGAAATATCATTGTCATTAATAGGCATTTGAATGCCTAGTTTTTTTCCTTCCTTTTGAGAACATATTCCATATTTTAATATTGATTCATAATTTTTAGATTCAGTAAAATGAACAAGATATTTTATTCCTCTATTTTCTAAGAAATCTTTTATTTCTTTTTGATTATCTGATAAAATATAATTTCTATCATCACTATATTTAATTATTTCTTCATTAGAAAGAGGAAGTAAAACCTCATCTTCAATAATATATAAATCAAGTATATCCTTAAGCTTTTTAATTGTTTCATCATTTAATTTAGATGCTTCATACTTAATTCTAGATATTAATTCTTTCTTTTTCTTATCTGAGTTATATACAGCAGCTATGCTGACACCAATTCCAATCATCCATCCTACAGGTCCACCCAAAAGAATTGCGGCACCCAAACCAGCTCCAGCTCCAACTGCAATGTGTGTTAGAGTATCAGCGCTTGATTGGCCATAAGTATGATCTGCTTGAAATTCTTTATTTATTTCATCAATATATTCGTTAATTTGATTTGCGATATTATCGTATTTTTCTTTGATATCTTTTTCTAAATGTTTTATAGCTTTATCATAAACTGCGCTACATTTATTATCTGTATATAGTCCAGGAGCAAAATAAACCTTCATTTCTGATTCAACGAAGGTTTTTATTTCGTATTCAGTTGAAAATGTTGAAAAAGTACTATAAAGTTTTTTTCTTATATTTTTTAAAGTTTCTTGTGTTACCATAGTATCCCTCTATCTTTGGATTCTTATAATTAATTATAGCACAAATGTATGATTTGTTTAATTGCTTTTAGAAGTTAGTATTAATGGGGAATTAGTTTGAAACAAATAAAAATTATGAGGTTATGACTGATTGAGGCTTTTACTTTTGAAATAGTTTATATTACTGATTTAATACCAACATTTACGGAAATAATAGTAAGCAATACGGATTTAATAGTAAGAAGTACGGAATAATAGCATAAAGTACGGGTGGTATATTTTGAACATAGATATACCACTAATGTACCGCTAATATACCTCTATCTTTTTATTCATAAAACTTTAGTTTTATTTAGAAATATGCTATGATGTTTTAGGATTGATTGCATTTCTAAAAAGGATGGATATTAATAAAATAGAAAATTATGAGCATAACATATTAAATTGCATTGTCAATTTTGCAAATTTTAAAAGTAAGTAATAAAAGAATTTGAAAGAAAATGAAATTATTTAAATATATATAAAAAGAATGAGTTTTAGTCCCATATGTTCCGCCATTAGCATGTGATATCAAACATACTAAACTATATGTAGGTTATGGTTGTTTGATTTTAGAAATAATATTATAAAGATAGATCAGAGTAAAATCTGGTCTTTTCTCTTTTGTATCTTAATTTATATGGTATAATAAAATAAATAAAACTATTTTTAAGAATTTAATATTTATTAATCAATAATATTTTAAAGAAAGGTTGGTGTGTGATATGAAAAGAATAAGAAGTATATTTTTAATATTAATTGGTTTCTTCGTAGTTTTAGTTATTAGTGCTTGTGGTAATAGTAATGAAGTAAAATTACCTTCTTCTAAGGCTGAAAAAGTAAAATTTGCTTTTGAAGGAGTTGAAAGTAGTTTAAAAAATTCTAATTCTTCAAAAAAGTTAAAATCAAATTATGCATCTAGTGCTTCTAAAACTTATGATGAACCAAAACTAAAATTTATGGCTAATACCATAGATTCTGATAATATTTCAACAATTTACAATGCTATGTCTATTGAAAGAGAAACATCTAATCCATCATTTGAATATGATGAACCACCAATGATTCAGTTTCAATATTTAAAAGCGTTATATGATGAGGTTGGAGAAAACTTTAGTTTTGCTAAAAAATACACTTATAATTTAACTGGTAATGTTTATTATGATTTTAAAAATAGAACTGTAATAGAAAGCGATGATTATTTACAACAATATTCATTTGATATATCTATTAAAATTGATATTGATGATAACGATTTAATAACAGCTATAGTTGGATTTGATATTACATATACAAACTCTAGTGTAAGTCGTAATCAAAAAAGATATTCAGAGCTTATTCTTGATTATGACATGAATGAAACATCACCAACATATGAACTTACAATGATTGATATAGATGATTTGCTTTCTTATGAAAGTGATGATGAAAAATATATTAGTGCTGAATATGATTATGTAAATGTTAATGCAAATGTTATTAAAGAATGGAGAAAATTTGGTGTTTGCTCTCCTGATATTTTAGTTAATTATCAAGACAATGATTATATTTATAAATATTCTGTATTAAGAGCTTATAAAGATAATAAATTATATCGTTTAGAAAATACTTTTAACAATAATAAAAATTTAAAATCTGCAGTATTAAATGGATTAGGTTTTAATAATGTAATCTTATCTAGAGATTCATTTAAAAATGAGGTAGGAACACAAAATGAAAAAATTAAAATTATTGTTGATAAATTTAATAAAATATTAGGCAAGGATATTGTTAATAGCTTCATATATACAGGAGCAACAGAAAAATGGGTAAAAGAAGAAAATCCAGATTCTGATAATTTATTTTTAAGAATTGAATCTACAGGTGGATATCAAATATATGAAGATGTTAATATTCTTGATTTATTTGATCCAAATAAAGGTTGGAACGAAAAAGGAGTAAAAACTCATTTAGATATTTTGTATAAAAATGGTGAAGATAATACTTTAGATACATATAATGACTTCAATAATTTAAATGTTAAGGTTAGATCTAAATCATATGATAATACTGAATGGATAAATATTGATGATAACGTTAAAACATTCTCACAATATATTAAAGAATCAGGTCTAAAAGGAACTTATTTAGAAGAAGGCTTTTTAGAATTAGAATTTGATATGTCATTAAAATCTAATTCTAATGTTAAATTACAATCACCATTAATATTAGAATTATATAATAATGATGTCTATAATGATTTATTAAAGGATTATGATATTGCAATTAATTATATTAATTCATATGTTCCACTGAAGGATAAAATACCTACATTTGATGGTAATGAAAATTGTTATTATACTCCAAATGTAGATGGAACTAATTTGACTGGGTCTATTACAATTAATTGTAATAATAATTTGAATACTTTAATGAATAATTATATTAATAAATTAAATACATTAGAATTTGTTCATAAAGATAACACAGATTATTATTCAAAAAGAATTGATAATGATTATGTATTAGTATTAACTATTTTTAATGTAACAGAAAAAGATCCTAATACAGCATCAATTAGATTTGAATTTAAAGAAAAACAAGTATCTACATCAACAATTACTGATGCATTAAATGCATTAATTGATAATGATAATATTAAAATTCCTACATTTGAAGGAAATTATGAATTTAGTGTTGATGGTAATAATTTAAAAATTGAATATTATAATTATGATTTAATATCTGATTATTTATCATCATTATCATCTTATGGATTTGAAGTGGGTACTATGGATGGCTATAAAGCTTCATTTATATATGTTGATGGAATAATATATGTATTAAAACAACCTGGTTATTCAATTGAGGTTGATAAATATAATGTTAAATTGTCAATTGTTGGTGATATCAATAATTGGAATGAAAAAGATACTAAATATGATTTAGATACATTTGAAGTAGAATCACAAGTCCTTATATCAAAGGTTATAACAATTGATGAAAACCAAGCTATAAAAATTGTTAAAGACCATTCTTGGGATGGTGGAGGATTTGGATTTAATCTTTTCGCAGGCTCAACTACATTTGATCCACAATATTATCAATCTGGTGAAAATGAAAATATTATATTCCTAGAAAAAGGTACATATAAAATAGAAATAGCTATTTCTTTAGGTGGAAATTCAATTAATCCTGAAGAGAATATGATTTCTCCATTATTTATTAATATTTATAAGCAGTAAAATGAATTAAGTGGCTGAAAACAACAAGTTTTCAAGCCACTTTTACTGTGTGCCGGACATGGCACTAATCTTACTGGTGAAATATTTAATCTCAAGCTGTTGAATTAATCTTGGAATTATTATAAATTTAAATTGTAAATTAATTAATACCTGTTGAATAAATGGAGGTATATATGAAATCATTAATTATTTATTTTTCAAGAGCGGATGAAAACTATTTTGGTGGTCGAATGAAATATATTGAAAAAGGTAACACTGAAATTGTTGCAGAATATATTAAAGAATTAACAAATGCTTCAATGTTTAAGGTTGAAAGAAAAAAAGATTATTCAAAAGAATATATGGCATGTATAGAAGAAACTAAACAAGAACAAAGAAGAAATGAAAATCCTGAATTAAAAGCTTATTTAGATGATATAAGTGAATATGATGTAATTTATATAGGTGCTCCAATATATTGGGGAACAATGCCCAAACCAATGTTTCAAGAATTAGAAAGATTAGATTTTAATGGAAAAATTATAATGCCTTTTACTACACATTAAGGATCAGGATTAGCTAATGTAGTTAATGATATAAAAAAATTAGCTAAGGGAGCTATTATTAAAGAGGGACTTCCAATATTAGGTTCTAGTGTAAATAATTCAAAAGGTAAGATTGAAGAATGGATAAAAAGAAATATTTAAAGAGAGCATGATTAATATAAAAATAAATAACGGAATTATAATGAGAGATTGGACTTGGTCGATTCATAAAAATTCTATTATTGTGATGGTTGTCTAGTGATAATTATTGACCTAAAGCATAAAGAAAAAACGCTTGTTATAATTGACGAGAGGCAGAATCTCGCTTGGTGGATTTATAAAAGAACATTTTATTTATAACAAATTATAACAAATTATAACAAATTATAACAAAATAATTGAATTATAAAAATAATTGGTTCGAATACCATTAACTAACAAAATGTTGATTTGCCACAAAAAATATTATATAATAAGATTATCGGTGGTGAATTGACAATGGTATATAATATAGAAGCATTAAGAAATATATATAAAGATTATTCTAACATTAATCAAAAAGTAAGTCTTGAAACAAAAAAAGGAAATCT
>CACZRY010000156.1 GCA_902783745.1 uncultured Erysipelotrichaceae bacterium | reverse complement strand
TCATATCCAACTTCATATCAATCATTAATCTTATATAGATTTTCAAGTGATGTTTCATCTTATCAAGCTGAATTAGCTGAATCTAGTTCAGATAATGCAGCAATTAATTCTAGTATGAATTTAATAACATTATCATCTATTAATTCAGGTGTAATTAATTATAGTTGGTCTACATATAGAACTGATTCTCAAACACAAACTCAATTAGAATATTCTTGTAAAGGTATTAAAGCAAGTAACAATATAACAATTAATTCAGGTAATATCAATATTAAATCAACAGATGATGCAATACATTCTAACTATAATGAATTATTGGAAAATGAATCATATAGTGAAGGTAATACATATATAAATGGTGGTAATATAACAGTTACATCAGATGATGATGGTATTCATGCAGATTATATTTTATATATAAATGGTGGTACTATTAATGTTTTAACATCATATGAAGGAATTGAAGGTTCCCAAATTGTTATAGGTGATAGTTCATTAGATATCACACCTAGCGTTTATGTTTATGCAAAAGATGATGGAGTAAACGCATCTGGTAATAATACATCATCTGCCTTAATAACAGTAAATAGTGGTATATTAGATGTATCTGTACCATCAGGTGACACCGATGGAATTGATTCAAATGGTAATTATGTACAAAATGGTGGATTTGTAATATCTAGATGTGCAACATCAGATTCAAGTGGAAATATGGCAGCATTAGATATTGATGGTAGTGCAACTATTACATCTGGTACATTTGTAAATGCAGGCGCAATATCAGCACTTCCTACATCACAAAGTGTTTCTTATATTAAATTTGGTGGTTCATCTGGTTCATTTGGATTTGGTATGCCAGGTAGTAGCACATCTTCATCATCATACCAATTTGGAGCTGGAGAATGGCAATTACTTGATTCATCATCTAATGCCTTAGTAACATTTACATTAGATCAAACATATACTAATTTATGGATTGCATCATCAAGTATACAAACTGGTAATTCATATACATTAAAGAGTTCAACAAAAATTTATACTTGGACTCAATCAAGTCAAGCACAAACATATCAATAAAAAGAAACAAATACACTTCGGTGTATTTTTTCTTTTTTTGTTTATTAGGAAATTCCAATTATTAATTTATTATATCATATATGATATAATAAAAATGAAAGGAGGAATAAAACGATGAAGCAATATAAAGTTCTAAAACAAAAGCTTAAATCTACCAATGGTGAATTCTTTATTTATAGATTTTTATCTAAAAAATGTAGAAGTGCTTATAATATAGCCCTAGCTAATATTAAAAAACATTACGAAGAAGAAAATAAATATATTGGTAAATATGATAATTTTACTGAATTACAGAATCATGATTTAACTAATTGGTTAAATAAAGAAATATTTCAAAGAACAATATATAAAGCTGATGCTGCATATAGGTCATATTTTGAATTATTAAAATATCAAAAGAATAATAATTTAGAAATAACAGCTAAAGAGCCTGATTATATAAATGGATATTTTCCTATTACATTTTCATATATTGGCAATAAATATGAAAATGGTAAAAGAGTATTTAATATACCACTATCTGTTCCATTTAAAAGATTCTTAAGAGAAATGACTCCTGATATTAATTATTTAAAACAATTTATAAATGTTAATAGATTAGAATTACCAAATAATTATTTTATAAGATTATCTATACCAAAAGTACTTACTAATAAGAAGATAAAAGAAATATCTATTATACCATTACATAACGGAAGAAAATTTGAAATAGCTTATACTTATCTAGAAGATAAAGAAACACCAAAGGCTATTGGAAATGATGTTATGGCAATTGATTTAGGAATTAATAATTTAGCTACATGTGTAACAACAAAGGGTAAATCCTTTATTATTGATGGAAAAAGAATTAAATCTATGAACCAGTATTATAATAAAAGAATAGCTGAATTAAGAAGCGAAAATCCATATTGTCTTAGATTAAAAGAAAATCCAATAACTAAAGGTTTAGAGTATAAAAAGGATTTAAGAAAGAATTTAAAACAAAACGAAAAATATATATCAATTAGAACTAAAAGAATGATAAATCTAATGGTAAAAAGAAATAATAAAATAAATGATTATATTTATAAATCAGCAAAAATGATAATTGACTATTGTATGAATAATGAAATAAATAGAATAGTATTAGGCTATTCAAATGATTTTCAAAAAGGATTTGAATATAGTAATAACTATGATTTAAAAGATAATTATTTAAAGCATATTGAAAAGAATGTGATTAAAGAAAATAATCAAAAATTCTTCTCAATACCGTTTGGAAAGCTTAAATCAAGATTAGAATATTTATGTAAGAATTATGGTATAGAATTAATTATACAAGAAGAATCATATACCTCATTATAATCATTTATGGATTTAGATGAATTACCAGTTTATAAAGAAGAAAATAAAGAATACTTATTCAGTGGTAAAAGAGTTAAAAGAGGATTATATGAAACAAAAGAAGGTAAATATATTAATGCAGATTTAAACGGGGCATTAAATATATATAGAAAAAGTAGCGTATGTGATATGGAAGTAATTTCAAATCTAATACGTAGAGGTGTGAGCACACCAAAACGACTTCAAATTATTTGAGGCGTTAAAAAAAGGAGCAATAAGCTCCTTGGGGTTGATTTATCAACCTTTGTTCTGATAATATTTTATTATGAGGTATATATATGACAAGAGAAGAAAAGATAAATGATATTTTAAATGCATTAAATATAATGTATAAAATAATTGGATTTGAAAAAAATCTACTAGATATAAAAATATTAAATAATATAGATATGGATGATTCTGAATTCAGAAGTAGTGATAATTCTATATTATTTAAAGAGTCATATTTTAATAGTGCATCTTTATTAGAATTAGTATCTCAAGCATTTCATGAAGCAAGACACTTTTACCAATATGTACAAATTAATTTTAAAGATAAGCTTAAAGATAATAATTTATATATAGAAGATATAAATTTATGTAACAAGTGGGAATATGAATTTAAGAATTATATAAGACCTTCATCTAATATAGATACTGATTATAAATTTTTAGATCAAAATATAGAAATAGATGCGATGGCATTTTCATATTATTTGACCCAAAGATTATTTAAAATAGAGATTTATATACCTAAGTATATAGAAGATAGATTTATGGTAAGATTAAAATTGATAAAAAGTTTATATGATTAAAAAAAGAAAGCATCTAAATGCTTTCTTTTTGGTTTACATTAGTTACAAGTGATTCCTTATATTCATCATCACTTGCCCATATAATATTTTTAACTCTAGAATAAATTACACATGCAATAACTATTTTTATAATATCAAAAATATAGAAGTAGTTAACACATACATTTAATATAAATAAAATATCCTTAGGAGTATTTAAGTAATACATTTCAATCATTGCAAAATAAATAGTTCCAAATGCATAATCAACTAATAATCCTACAATTGATAATACATATTTTAACCATCTTTTTTCGGATTTACATGCTAAAGAAATAATCATAGCTTGGAATACAAAGCCTAATATATATCCAAATGATGGTTTAAAAATATAATCAAATCCACCACCAGAAGAGAATACTGGTATACCAATTAATCCCATTACAATATATGTAATAATAACGATAGTAGATTTAGTAAAGCCTAAAATTAATGCGATAATTACAACTGCAAATGTTTGTAATGTAATAGGTACAAGTCCAGTTGGAATTGTTATTTTTGAACACATAATTAATACAGCAAGCATTGTTGCCATCAAACAAATATCTTTAACTTTAATTTTCATTTTTCAATCACCTTTTATATGATAAAACTTTTTTTTGAAAAAGTAAAGTTGGTTTTACATGTAAATAGCTAAAATTATTGCCTTTAACAATAAAATTTGATATAATCAAAGAAAGTTTAATTGAGAGGTTAATTAATATGGCAACAAAGAATAATAAAAATGAAAAAGCATTACAAGAGGCTAAAGAAAAGATAGCAAGACAGAATCAAGCTAAAAAAGTTCAAGAGCAACCTGTTGAGATTTCTGTTTCTTTATTCGAAAGAAATGCAAAGATTTATAATAAAAAGGGCTTAAGAAGAAGTTTTGCTTCTTTTGGTGAAAGATATCAAGAATTCTTAAATGTTATGCCTCTATCTGCAAGAAATAAATTTGTTCTTGAAGCAACAATTGATAAGTCTTGTGTTGAAGCATTCATTAAATTATTAAAGGATAATGAATTTGAAGTATTAGGAAGCTTAAATTACTATAACTTAGAAAATGCTTGTAAGGATTATGAAGCAAATAAGGCAGTTTATGCAAGCCAAGCTGGTGCAATTAATGCAATATCTAAGGATGTAGAATTAATGAAGAAGGATGAAGCAGAATATAAGGAAATCGAAAATGAAGATTGTTTATTCTATTTCTTACCTTATAATTCAAAGGTTGACACATTATTTGAATTTGTTAGTGTTTATAAAGATGTAATTTTAAATTTCGCAAGAGAAAATGATATTACAATTATGTTAAAGGTAACATCTTATTGCAATCAAGTTGAAGGTTTCTTTGGATTTAATTTCTTTGATGCAGATCAAAAAGAAGAAACAGTTGTTGATTTCGCATCAAGAGTTTCTGTTGTAGCAGATTTAAATAGTAGAGTATCTGTATTCAATGCTGGCTTATTATTATCTGGTGTTGGTGAAAATGAAGATGAGCTTAATGTTGTTAATACACATGTAGTTGTACAAAACATTAAATACACTCAAGATTCAAAGTAAAATTTTATATTTA
>CACZRY010000155.1 GCA_902783745.1 uncultured Erysipelotrichaceae bacterium | reverse complement strand
TAGCAAGCTTTATGGTATTTTTTCAAGACATTTTCATATTGACTACAATCACTCTTTAGTATAAAATTTATTTGAACCTTAAAAAAAGAGGTTTTTTTATTTATGCAAAAAAGTGAGGAGTGATTTTATGCGAGTTAAGGTTATACTTGTATGTGAAGAGTGTCTTTCAAGAAACTATGAAACAACAAAGAATGCAACTAAACAAACAGAAAGACTAGAATTTAAGAAATTCTGTCCTCATTGTAATAAATATACAACACACAAAGAAACAAGATAAAGGGGTTTAACATGGCTAAGGAAGAAAAAGATCTAGAAGTTTTAGAAGATGAAACTAATATAACTGAAGACGAAAAGATTAAGGCTGACGTTGAAAAGAAAATCAAAAAGCAAATCGAAAAGAAGGAAGTTAAGGAAGGCCAATTAGGTTTTTATAGAATTGGTGAATACTTAAAGACTGAGCATAAGTGGGAAAACTATTTATTCGTTGCAGTATCAATTATTACTTTAGTACTTGGTACATTGATTTTAAATGGCGCATTAGTAGTAAGAGATGATTTCCCATTAATTGGTGATCATCCAAATGTATTAGCGTGGATATTAATTGGTTTTGCATCAATAGCGTTATTATATTCATTATGGCCATTCTTTAAACCAGCATTCCCAGAATTCAAGAAGATTACTTGGTTAACATTACCTAAGTTCTTAGCTGATGCAGCAAGAGTATTTATCTTCATGACAATTATGGTATTAATGATTTTATTATTTAATTATTTAATTTCTGGTTTATTAGCAAATATTATTAGAGTCTTAGATTAAAAGAGGTATAAACATGAGAAGATGGTTTATTTTAAGTGCTTATTCAGGATTTGAGAATAAGGTAAAGGAAAATGTTGAAAGAAGAATTCATACACTAAACATGGAAGATAAGGTATTCCAAGTTTTAGCACCAGATAAAGAAGAAGTATCTTTAGATAAGAATGGTAAGGAAAAGCATAAATTATCTAAATTATTCCCATCATACGTATTCGTTGAGGTTGAAGTTGATGAAACTGGTAATATGGATGATGAAACATGGTTTAACTTAAGAAACACACCAAATGTTGCTGGTATCTTAGGTTCTTCAGGAAATGGTACTAAACCAGTTCCAGTACCTGTTGATGAAATGAATCAGGTATTAGAGACTATTGGTATGAAGGAAAAGCCAGTATTCGATTATAAGGTTGGAGATAAGGTTGTTGTATTAAATGGTCTTTATCAAAATCAAGTTGCAGAAATTTCAGCAATTAATATGGAAAAGCAAATTGTTACAGTATTAGTTGAAATGTTTGGTCGTGCAACACCAGCTGAATTAAATTTCAATGAAATTAAGAAGGTTGGAGCTTAAATCTTATAAAAAACTTAAAAGGATGTTTTTTGCATCCTTCTTTTTGTTTAGTACAGATTTATTGCTTTAAAAATAAAAATAGTTTATAATAAACATAAGAGCAATTTTTAAATGTGTTTTTTAAGCACTTATGTTTCATTATTTAAGCGGGGAGGTTTTGGCCTGTGAGATTACGAGACTTAAAATGGTATATCCTTGCGTCAATCATTTTGATTGTTTCATATGCTGCAGTATCACTATGCTATTATTTATCAATAAGAAGTGGTTTGATACAACAGTCAATGAACAAAATAGCTTTAGAAGTATCTTTAAGCTATAATGATATGTTCGCTGGAGAAATTAAAAGTAAATATCAAGAATTTGCTGGCTTAACTAGTGATGAATTAGTTAAGTACATTTATACTGGAGATAATATTGAGGAATTAGGACAAGATTCTGAATACAAGTATGAAATTGCATTAAACCAATCATCATATACAACTAAGTTTGATGATTGTGGTGATGATTATAAGATTCATATCGCACGTGAATACAATTTCAACCGTCAAACATCAGATGAAAAGCCTGATATGTCTTATTATATTTATTTCGCAAGATTAAATAGCGATGGTATGGGTGGTAATTTAGTTCCTAGTTTATCTAAATCTAGATATATCACTGTAAGAATTCCTTTAGCATATTTTATTGAGCACTCAAGTATTAATACAGCATCAGGTTATGGATTTATTATTTATGAAGGAAATAGCGCTGCAAACGTTGGCTTTAAGACAAGCGCATTTGATATTTCAACATTAGACGATTTAACACAAGCATATAAATCATATTTTACTGATTTAGAATTCTCAGGTGTTAAATATCCATCATCAATTAACCATATTATTTCATATGGCGGTGTTGAATATTCTACTGCAGCCTTAAATTTACAATATATTAATTCTTCTAATGAAGCAGTTTCTTTAACATCAGGATTTAATGCATCATTATCTGATCCTAATGAAACTACTAATATATATTTAATGGTATTAATCCCTACAACTAACGCAATCCTAGGTTCATCATGGATTTTAGGACAAGCATTGATTTTCTT
>CACZRY010000154.1 GCA_902783745.1 uncultured Erysipelotrichaceae bacterium | reverse complement strand
CTATTACTAATAAGGGCAATATTAAATTATTTATTGAAGGAAAAGACCATTCTAAAAAGGTTGCAACATCAGCACATGTAGACACATTAGGATTAATGGTTAGATCTATTAATCAAGATGGTACATTAATGGTTACTAATGTAGGTGGCCCACAAATCCCAACATTAGATGGTGAATATTGTAAAATAATTACAAGAGACGGAAGAATTTATCAAGGTACTATATTATGTAAGTCACAATCTTCTCATGTCTATCCTGACGCAAAGTCTTTACCAAGAGATTTAGAAAATATGATTGTTAGAATAGATGAGATTACAAAATCAAAAGAAGACACTAAAAAACTAGGCATTGATAATGGTGATTATGTTTGTTATGACCCTAAAACAGTTTTAACAGAATCAGGATTCTTAAAATCTAGATTTATTGATGATAAGGGTAGTGTTATTGGTATTTTAGGTGTATTAAAGGAAATGCATGATAAGAATGTAATTCCTACATATGATACATATGTATATTTTGTTAATCAAGAAGAAGTAGGTCATGGTGCCGCAACAGTTGATAAGGATATAGATGAATTTGTAACTGTAGATATGGGATGTGTAGGATTAGATTTAGCAGGTAATGAATTTGCAGTATCTATTTGCGCTAAAGATTCAGGTGGACCTTATAGTTATGATTTAACTACAAGATTAATTAATATCGCAAAAGAGAAGAATCTTAATTATACAGTAGATATTTTCCCTTATTATGGTTCTGATATTGGTGCTGCATGGAGAAGTGGTGTTGATTGTAAGGGTGCACTTATAGGTCAAGGAGTTTCAGCTTCACATGGAATGGAACGTACTCACCTAGATGGTATTAAAAATACAATGGAGTTATTATATAGCTACTTATGTGAATAAAAAATATTCAACCGTTTGGTTGAATATTTTTTTAATATTTATACTTTTTAATTGGTATATATTTAAAAACTTGTTTTTGATAATCTTTATATTTTGGATACTTACTAATAGATATTGCTTCTCCAAAAGTAGATGATCCTAAGAATAATAATATTATTAGCATAGGGCCAAATAATGTCCAATTAAATATACCATATTTACATGAGTTTGTTGCAATAGTGAATATATATAAACATACCCATATAGCTTGTTCTGATAAATAATTTGGATGTCTCATATATTTCCATAATCCTAAAGTATTAAAACCTAAGTTATATGGAGATTCAATTTCAGAAAGTATCTTACCATCCTTTAGCATTTCATTTCTTTTCTTATAGAATTTCCATTGCTCTTCATCAGCAATTGTTTCAATTAAAATAAAGAATAAAGATGATGCAATAGCTAATATATCAAATAGATTAAAAGAAGCGTTAGAATCTATAAGCATAATCATTGGTAATGTCATCGCAAGTACTAAAAGATTTTGGTATATACAAATGAATAATAAATCAAATAATGCCCAAGCTATTCTAGATTTAAAAATGGATTTCTTTCTTAAAATAGCCCATCTATAATCCTCTTCGCCTTCCCAAAATTTTAATTTGTATGCACCTTTTCTTGCAAAATTAAAAGTTAATCTTATACCCCATAATGTAACAATAGATGCATATAAGACTAATCTAAAGTTTAAACCACCCATAATCGCTATAACCCATGTATATGCGATTGGTAATATAGACCAAAGCTTATCCATTTGTGAATTGTTTTTAGATATTTCACCAACAATAAAGCAATATAAAATACTTAATGAGCATATAATTAATAAAACTAAAAGTATATTTGTTTGTTTATTTGTTAAATAAAACCCACCAAATATAAATCCTAATACTGATAAAGTAATAGTTGTTAAAACTACTATAGATGTTTGAATAATTTTTTTCATATTACTATCCTTTATATAAATTTTATAATTATTATATCATAATAATTTTAATTTCTTATTAAATTTATATATTTGTTTATATGAAAATTAATTTATAGGTTATAATTAAATATATAGGTGATTATGATATGAAAAAATTAATAATTATATGCTTTATGTTTTTGTTTCTATTTTTAGCATCATGTAGTAATACTTCTAAGGATAATAATAACACTTTAACTTCTAAAACATCAGAAACAACAACTAATACAAATGTAGTAGAGGAGGATATAAAAGAAATGTTTATTTATATTGGAGATAATAAATTAAAAGTTGAATTAGAAAATAATTCAAGTGTTAAAGCGCTAGTAAATATTTTAAAAGAAAATGATATAACATATGAAGCACATGATTTTGGTGGCTTTGAAAAAGTAGGGGATTTAGGATTTCAACTTCCTACAAATGATTCTTATATAGATGTTACAACAGGAGATGTTATATTATATACAGGCTCTAATTTATGCTTATATTATGGAAATAATTCATATTCTTTTACAAGAATTGGTAAGATTAATGGTTATACTAAGGATGAATTAAAAGAAATATATAAAGCCTCATTAGGTAATATAGAAGTAAGACTATCATTAGAATAGTTTTTGAAGGATTATTAATATGAATTACAGTGAATTATATAATTATTTATTTTCTATAAGAGATTTAAAATTTATGGAGTTTTCTAAAACTATATCTAATTCAACTTATGAGGTGATTGGGGTAAAAACACCAATTTTAAAAGATTTAGTTAAAAAACATTTTAATGATAATGAATTAATACTAAAAGATTTTATATTGGGAAAATATTTAGAAATAGATTATTTGTATTATGCAATAAATTTAAAAAGGTTAAATGATATTAAACAACAATTATCTTTTATAAGTGAAGAGATTAAAAATGCAAAATCATGGGCAATAACTGATATGATTACAACATATATAAAGAAATATGATTTTGATATATATTATGATTTCTTTAAAAAATCATATAAATCTAAGTATTTATATGAAAGAAGAATGGCATATGTATTAGGTTTAAAGCTTTATAAAGATAAGAATATATTAAAAATTTTAAAGCATATTCAGCTTAATGAAGAATATATGGTAATGATGTCAGAAGCTTGGCTTTTACAAGTTATAGGATTGGAATATCCTAATGATGTATATGATTATTTATCGGATATAGATGATATTACTTTAAAAAGAAAAACTATATCTAAAATATGTGATTCAAGAAGAGTACCTTTAGAGTTAAAGGATAAATTCAAAAATTTAAGAAATAATATTGAATAAATTATTTAAAATAATTATTTTATTGTATAATTAATTTGGATAGATACTATTAATATAATTTAACATATTTATTCATTATGTTATGGAAAGGATGATTTTATGAAGGATAACAAATACAAAGGAACAAAGACAGAAAAAAATTTAATGGCCGCATTTGCAGGAGAATCTCAAGCAAGAAATAAGTATACTTATTTCGCATCAGTTGCAAAAAAAGAAGGATTTGAACAAATATCTTCTATATTCTTAAAGACTGCAGATAATGAAAAAGAACATGCAAAAATGTGGTTTAAAGAATTAAGCGGAATTGGCGACACTAAAGAAAACTTAAAAGCAGCTGCTGATGGTGAAAACTACGAATGGACTGATATGTATGAAGAATTCGCAAGAGTAGCTGATGAAGAAGGTTTCCATGATCTTGCAGTTAAATTTAGAGGTGTTGCTGCAATTGAAAAACATCATGAAGAAAGATATCGTAAACTATTAAAGAATATTGAAGATGAAGTAGTATTCTCTAAAGATAAAGATACTATATAAGGATGATATGAAAAAACTACCCAGCAATTAAGTTGAGTAGCTTCTATTCTCTATCCTATTCCAAAGAACTTTTATTCTTTATATTAATAGTTTTCAGCGTTTACTTCAAAATAGCTTTGTG
>CACZRY010000153.1 GCA_902783745.1 uncultured Erysipelotrichaceae bacterium | reverse complement strand
TGTGCATTATCTACACCAAAATCTCCAATTCCACTTAATTGTTTTGGAACATTCTATGTTAAAAAGAAAATATTATTCCTTAGATTAGATGTTAAAGATAGAGATTTATTATACATTAATAAATTTATTAACAAGAGTATTAAAAATATAAGATAGTGATTATTATGAGTGATGCGTTAAGATTAGTACAATTATTAAAATCTAAGAATTATATGATATCATTTGCTGAATCTGCAACAGGTGGACTTTTAGCATCATCTATAGTTGATATTCCGCTTGCATCATCAGTTTTAGCTGAATCATTAGTTACATATTCAAACGAGGCTAAAATCAAATATTTAGGTGTTAATTCAAAGACAATAGAAGAATATAATGTTGTATCAGAAGAAGTAACATATGAAATGGCAAAAGGTCTAAATAAGCTTACTAATTCAAATATATGTGTTAGTGTTTCAGGTGTTGCAGGACCTACAGGTGGTACAAAAGAAATACCTGTTGGTACTATTTGTTTCGGCTTTTATATTAATGGTGATATAAAAACTACAACTATGCATTTTACTGGAGAAAGAAATGAAGTTAGAGCTAAAGCAAGAGATTATGTATTTAGCGAATTACTTAAGATTTTAGGTGATTAATATGCAAAAAGATTTTAAAGTAATTATAGCTGAATATATATCATTAGCTATTGCAATTGCATTAATAATATTTGGTATGATATTTTTTAAAATGCAAGAATTATCATATAAATTTGCAATATTTACTTTGATTGGTTATTCAATTCTTGAACTTGGTTTTATTGCAACTCATCTTGCCTTAAATAGAGAATATAAGTTAAGACAAATGATTACAGCTTTATTTGTTTCATATTCTATATTTGCAATTGTTTTATATTATTTAGAAAAATATTTATCTAAATATGATGAATTAATTGTTATGTATTGGCTTATTTATTTTATTGGTATAGCTATATTAACAACTGTATTTTTATTATTAAATAAGTTTAAAAAAGAGAAGAAAATGACATTAAATGATGCTATAAAAGCTGGTAAAAATAGCACAAAAAACAACTAATTATTACAGGAAAAATTAACTAAAAATATCCCTTTTTGTAAGGGATATTATTTTTATAAAATAAAAAATTTATTAAAGTTATAAAAACGTTTTATTTAAAAATTAAATTGTATAAAATATTTAATGCTACAAATTAATACATATTTGTGATAAAATATTTTTGTACTTTATTTCATAAAAGGAGATTAGGCTATGGCTGAATTTAATCATACTAAAGTAGAAGCAAAATGGCAAAAATATTGGGAAGAAAATCAAACATTTAAAACTGATGTTTGGGATTTTTCTAAGCCAAAATTTTATGCATTAGATATGTTCCCTTATCCATCAGGACAAGGTCTACATGTAGGACATCCTGAAGGATATACTGCAACAGATATAATTTCAAGAATGAAGAGAATGCAAGGATACAATGTATTACATCCAATGGGATATGATTCATTTGGTTTACCTGCCGAGCAATATGCAATTAATACAGGTAATCACCCTGGCAAATTCACAAACGATAATATTAATACATTTACAAGACAATTAAAGAGTTTAGGATTCTCATTTGATTGGGATAGATGTATATCAACATGTGATCCATCTTATTACAAGTGGACACAATGGATTTTTGCGCAATTATACAAAGACGGTTTAGCAAAGCAAATTGATATGCCTGTAAACTGGTGTGAGGAATTAGGAACAGTTCTTGCAAACGATGAAGTTATCGATGGTAAGAGTGAACGTGGAGGATTCCCTGTTGTAAGAAAGAACATGAAGCAGTGGGTATTAGATATTCCACAATATGCTGAAAAGCTTTTAGATGGCTTAAATGAAATTGATTGGCCTGAATCAACTAAGGAAATGCAGAGAAACTGGATTGGTAAATCTATTGGTGCTCATGTTATTTTCAAGATTAAAGGTACAGATAAAACATTTACTGTATTTACAACAAGATGTGATACATTATTTGGTGCAACATATTGTGTATTATCTCCAGAACATGAATTAATTGATTTAATTACAACTAAAGAACAAAAAGAAGCTGTTTTAGCATATAAGAAGGAATGTGCAAAGAAGAGTGACCTTGAAAGAACTGAATTAAACAAGGAAAAGACAGGTTGCTTCACTGGTGCATATGCAATTAACCCAGTTAATGGTAAAGAAATTCCAATTTGGATTTCTGATTACGTATTAGTTACATATGGAACTGGTGCTATTATGGCTGTTCCTGCTCATGATGAAAGAGATTATGCTTTTGCTAAGAAATTTAATTTAGATATCATTCCTGTTTTAGAAGGTGGAGATG
>CACZRY010000152.1 GCA_902783745.1 uncultured Erysipelotrichaceae bacterium | reverse complement strand
TATTTAGCAGCTGTTAAGGACCAAAATGGTGCTGCCATGTCTATTGGTCGTAACAATGCATTCTTAGATATTTATTTCGAAAGAGATTTAAAGAATGGTGTATTAACTGAAGAAGAAGCTCAGGAAATCATTGACCATTTCGTTATGAAGTTAAGAATGGTTAGATTTGCTCGTATTCAATCATACAATGAATTATTCTCAGGAGATCCAGTATGGGTTACTGAATCAATTGGTGGTATGGGTACTGATGGTAGAACTTTAGTTACTAAGACAGCATTCCGTTTATTACACACTCTTGAAAACATGGGACCAGCTCCAGAACCAAACTTAACAGTTTTATGGTCTAAGAGATTACCTCGTGGATTCAAGGAATATTGTGCATCATTATCAATTAAAACATCTGCAATTCAATATGAATCAGATGAATTAATGAGACCATACATGGGCGATGATTACAACATTGCATGCTGCGTTTCTTCAATGAGAGAAGGAAAGGAAATGCAATTCTTCGGTGCTCGTGCTAACTTAGCTAAGTGCTTACTATACGCTATTAACGGTGGTAAGGATGAATTATTGAAGGATAAGGTTACAGGTAAGGCTGTACAAGTTGGTCCTGAATATCAACCAATTGTGGGTGATGGTCCATTAAACTTCGATGAAGTTAAGCATAAGTATGAAGTTATGATGAACTGGTTAGCAGATATCTATGTTAATACATTAAACGCTATTCACTATATGCATGATAAGTATTCTTATGAAGCATTCGAAATGTCATTACATGATTCTAATGTTCATAGATATTTCGCAACAGGTATCGCTGGTTTATCAGTAGCAGTTGACTCATTATCAGCTATTAAGTATGCAAAAGTTACTCCAATTCGTGATGCTGAAGGCTTAGTTGTTGATTACAAGACTGAAGGAGATTTCCCTAAGTATGGTAATAACGATGATAGAGTTGATGAAATCGCTGTATGGCTAGTAAAGACTTTCATGAACGATATCAGAAAGCATTATACATATAGAGGTTCTGAACCTACTATGTCAATCTTAACTATTACATCTAACGTTGTATATGGTAAGAAGACTGGTAATACACCAGATGGACGTAGAGTTGGTGTACCTCTAGCTCCAGGTGCAAACCCAATGATGGGTAGAGATTCTAATGGTGCATTAGCATCACTTGAGTCTGTTGCTAAGTTACCTTATGAGGATTCAAGAGATGGTATTTCTAATACATTCGCTATGACTCCTGCAGCATTAGGTAAGGATGAAGACTAATTAAAATTAGTTTATTAAAGACAAAATAAGGAGGACAAAATTATGTCACAAAGAGTAAACAATTTAGTTCAATTACTTGATACATATGTATCAGATGGTGGTTACCACCTAAATGTTAATGTATTTAACCGTGATACATTATTAGACGCTCAGGCACATCCTGAAAAATATCCTCAATTAACTATTCGTGTATCTGGATACGCAGTTAAGTTCATCAATCTTACTAAGGAACAACAAGATGATGTAATTTCTCGTACTATTCATGAATCTATGTAATTGAAGAAGTACATAAAAATCTTTATAAATAAATAATTAAAAAGCTGTATTATCAAGCATTAATTTGCTTAGGTATTACAGCTTTTTTCTTTATATTAATTTTATAAAAAATAAAAGAGGTTCAATAGAACCTCTAATAAATTTACTTTATTTCTTTAATAAATGCTTTATAACCTAAATAAGCTTCATAAATATCAGCTTTTGATGTTATTTCAGATGGTGCATGCATTGATAATACAGGTACACCTGCATCAATTACATTCATATTGTAATTACCCATAATATATGCGATAGTTCCGCCACCACCAACATCTACTCTACCAAGTTCAGCTGTTTGATATGCAATGTTGTTGTCATCCATAATACGTCTTATTTTAGCCATGAATTCTGGCATTGCATCATTACAACCTGACTTACCTCTTGCACCTGTATATTTATTAAAAGTTAAACCTTGTCCTAAATAAGAAGCATTCTTTGATTC
>CACZRY010000151.1 GCA_902783745.1 uncultured Erysipelotrichaceae bacterium | reverse complement strand
GCTATGTTACTATTAGACCATTACTTTGTGTATCAAAGGATCAAATATATAAATATATGCATGATAATAATTATCTTTATTTTGAGGATAAAACAAATCAAACAGATGATTATTTAAGAAATAGAATAAGACATCACATAACACCATTCTTAAAGAATGAATGTAGTGATTTATATAATAAAATAAGTGAATATTCAACACAAGCTCATGAAGCATTTAGATTCATTAGAAACGAATCAATTAAATATCTAGAATTGAATCTAAATAGAATTGATACAACAACTTTTAATGACTTAGATATTGCATTAAAAAAAGATATAATTTCTTTGATGTTAGAAAAATATAATATTAGAAAGAATAAAGATATTATATTAAATATCTTAGATATATTATCTAGTGATGTTGGTAATAAAAAACTAATGCTACAAGGGGATTTTATATTCATAAGAGAATATAATATTGCCTACATAAAAAGAAACATAAAACTTGATAATCAAGTATATGAATTAGGTATTCATGATAGAATTATATTCAATAAAAAGTATCTAATCTATTTTGAAAAAAATAAACCTAATTCTAATGTAAAAAGCATAAAATTATGCTATAATATGCATAAGTTGCCTTTTATCGTAAGGACAAGACAACAAAACGATGAAATAGCAATGAGCTTTGGTACAAAGAAGGTAAATAGATTATTTATTGATTGCAAGGTACCAAAAGATGAAAGAGATATTATTCCATTAATATTCGATAATGATAATAATTTATTATGGGTAGTTAATTACGCAAAATCAGATATTGTCACTAAAGAAAAGAAAGATGGAGATATTTATTTAGTTTGTGAGGCAATAGATAATGAATAAGGATATTGAAGAAGTATTATATTCAGAAGAAATGTTAAGTAATAGAATTGCAGCAATGGCAAGTGATATTGATAAAGATTATAATAAATCTATTCCACTTGTTATTGGAATCTTAAATGGTGTTGCACCATTTATGGTTTCTTTAATTAATAAGATTACAATTCCTATGAATATGGACTTTATTAAAGTTAAATCATACTCTGGTGTATCATCTACTGGTACTGTATCTATTATTGGATATGTACCTGATGTTAAGGATAGAGATGTTATCTTATGTGATGATATCTTAGATACAGGAAGAACAATTTTTGAATTAAAAGAAAAGTTCTTATCCTTAGGTGCTAAATCTGTTAAGATTGCAGTATTACTTAATAAGATTGGTACAAGAGTTATGGATATAGAGGCTGATTATAAAGGATTTGATGTTCCAAACAAGTTTGTTGTTGGATTTGGTCTTGATTATAATGAGCTTTATAGAAATCTTCCTTACATTGGAGTTTTAAAGGAAGAAATTTATAAGTAAAGGAGTTTAATATGCAGGACAATAATAACAATAACAATAATAATCAAAATAATGCTCCTAAGCGTCATTTCTTTGATTGGAGATTCTTAATTGTTATAGTATTACTTATTGCAGCAATAGTATTCTTTGTTAGATTATTAACACGTACTACAACAACTACAATAAGCTTTACTGAATTTCAAAAATACGCTCTTAAGGGAAGCGATTATAAGGTTACTGAGGTTCAGGCAACACCTTCAAGTGAATATGCAAATATTGTAGTAGTTGAGGGTAATTACACAACTACTATAGTAAAAGATGGTAAAACTACAGAAACAACACATGCGTTTAAGGTTGTAATGACTTTTGAACAATTAGATAATATGATTCTTGAAATGGGTACAACATATCAAGAAATTAAGGTTAATTATTTAAATCCTACAACTTCTATGTGGGTTTCATTATTAATTACTTTATTACCAACAATTATTATTTTAGCAGTAACATTCTTAATCTTTAGAAGTTTATTAAGAAGTCAGGGTGGCGCTGGTGGCGCAATGGACTTCGGTAAATCAACAGCAGTATTAAATCGTAGTAAAACATGTAAATTTACTGATGTTGCAGGATGTGATGAAGAGAAGGATGAATTAGTTGAAATCATTGATTTCTTAAAGAATCCTCGTAAATATAATGAAATTGGTGCAAGAGTACCTAAGGGTGTAATTTTATTTGGACCTCCAGGTACAGGTAAAACATTATTAGCAAAAGCAGTAGCTGGAGAAGCAGGAGTTCCATTCTTCTCAATTTCTGGTTCTGATTTCGTTGAAATGTTTGTTGGTGTAGGTGCATCAAGAGTAAGAGATATGTTTAAAACCGCTAAGCAAAACGCTCCTTGTATCATTTTCATTGATGAAATTGATGCGGTAGGTAGACAACGTGGTGCTGGTATGGGTGGAGGACATGATGAAAGAGAACAAACATTAAACCAGTTATTAGTTGAAATGGATGGTTTTAATGGTAATACTGGAATAATTATTATGGCAGCAACAAACCGTCCAGACGTATTAGACCCAGCCTTATTAAGACCAGGACGTTTTGACCGTCAAATTACAATTTCTAACCCTGATGTTAGAGGAAGAGAAGCAATATTAAAGGTTCATGCAAGAAATAAGCACCTAGATCCAGCAATTAAGCTTGATGGTGTTGCAGCAAGAACACCAGGATTTAGTGGTGCTGATCTTGAAAACTTATTAAATGAAGCTGCATTACTTGCAGCAAGAGAAAATCGTAAAGTAATAAATAGTCAGGATATTGATGAGGCAACAGACCGTGTAATGATGGGACCTGCTAAAAGATCAAGACAATATACTGAACATGAAAGAAAGCTTGTTGCATTCCATGAAGCAGGACATGCTGTTGTTGGATTAAAGCTTGAAAATGCATCTATCGTTCAAAAGGTAACAATTGTTCCACGTGGACAAGCTGGTGGTTATAACCTAATGATGCCACGTGAAGAAACATATTTTAGAACACAAAAGCAATTAAAGGAAACAATTACAGGTTATTTAGGTGGCCGTGTTGCAGAAGAAATAGTATTTAAGGATGTATCTACAGGTGCATCAAATGACTTCGAAAACGCAACTAAGCTTGCAAGAGCTATGGTTACTGAATATGGTATGTCTCCATTAGGACCTATTCAATATGAACAACCAAATGGTAGTGTATTCTTAGGCCGTGATTACTTAAAGGATAAGAACTTCAGTGATCAGGTTGCTATGGAAATTGATAAGGAAGTTAGAAATATTATTGAGGAATGCTATGCTGAATGTAAGAATGTAATTTCTTCTAACATGGATTTATTAAATAATATCGCAAACTACTTATTAAAACTTGAAACATTAAATAAAGCTGATATTGATGAAATTTCTACAACAGGACATTTATCTTGGTATGATAATAAGGTAGAAGCTGCAAAGAATGTTAATGCTGAAGCTAATTTAAAAGAAGATACTAAAGTAGATAATAATACAAATACAGTAGATTCAAATACAAATACTTTATCTTCTTCTGAAGATGTTAAAATAGAATCTACTTCTGATAATATTGATTTAGGTTCAAATGACATAGATTCTAAAGAAGAAAATAAAAATGATACTTCTTTAAATCAAGATGATTCTTCCAATAATGAGACTAGATAAATATTTAAAAGTATCAAGACTTATAAAAAGAAGAACTTTA
Organism: uncultured Erysipelotrichaceae bacterium; assembly: GCA_902783745.1. GTDB lineage: Bacteria > Bacillota_I > Bacilli_A > Acholeplasmatales > Anaeroplasmataceae > Anaeroplasma. The sequence continues at coordinate 14,127 of CACZRY010000151.1, read as the reverse complement.
GCAAAAGATGTTGCTGAATCTGAAAGAATATTAGTAAACGATATCATTAAAAAGCCATCTTATGATTTAAAGATTGGCGATGTTATTACTATTATGTTTGGTAATAAAATTGTTAAAGTAAGAGTAGTATCTTTAGAAACTTCTACAAAGAAACAAGATGCTTCATCAATGTATGAATTTATATCAGAAGAGAAGATTGATCCTCAATTTTAAATTGAGGGTCTTTTTTTAAAAACCTTTACATATTTATTTTATTAAAAAAAATTGGTAGAATTAAACTATATAGAGGTGATAGTATGAAAAAACTAATTAAATTATCTGTTTTACCATTATTAGCAATTACATTAATGGGCTGTCAGTCAAATAATAATACTAATTCAAATTCAAGTACTACAACAACTACTGCTCAAAAAGAAGATGCATTTAAGCTTTGGAGTAAAAAAGCTTCAGGTGCAGATTGTGAAGCAATTCAAGAATTGAAAAGCTATGTTGAAGAAGTTACAGATGAAACTTCTGATTCATTTATTCCAAAGGAAGATAGAATTGCAACATTCGATATGGATGGTACAATTATTGGTGAGCTTTATCCTTCATATTTTGAATATAATCTTTTAGAATATAGAGTATTAGATGATCCTTCATATAAAGATAAAGCATCAGAACAAGAAATTGATGCTGCAACAAAAATAAGAGAATTCGTAAGAAATGGTGTTGCATTACCTGATCATTTTGATATGATTCATGCTTATGCTGCCGCAAAAGCATACAGTGGAATGACATTAAAAGAATTTGATGATTATGTTAAGGCTTATGCAGCAAAACCTGCAAATGGATTTAGTGGAATGACTTATGGTGAGTCTTTTTATAAGCCAATGCTTGAAATATTTGATTATTTAGAAGAATATGATTTTAATTATTATATTGTAAGTGGTTCTGATAGATTTATTTGTCGTGCTTTAGTTGATTCTATTAATATTGACCCATCTAAGGTTATTGGTATGGATGTTGTATTAAAATCTAATAACCAAGGGGATGAAGATGGAGTTAATTATACTTATAAAGTAGAAGATACTTTAATTAGAACAGATGAATTAATTATTAAAAACCTAAAGACTAATAAGGTTAAACAAATAACTCAAGAAATAGGTAAAAAACCAGTATTATCATTTGGTAATAGTGGTGGAGATTCAGCAATGCATAATTATTGCTTATCTAATGATTATGAATCTAAGGCATTTATGCTTATCGCAGATGATGAAGAAGATGATCATGCAAATAGAGAAAAAGCATTAAAGTTAAAGGAACAATGGGAAGATGCTGGATATATTGTTATTTCTATGAGAGATGACTTCACTACTATTTATGGTGATGGCGTTTTAAAAACTGATTTTATATTTGAATAGTTTATAATGTGATACTTGAAATATAGTATCACTTTTTATTTTTATGGAAAAAAATATGAATATTTTATCTCTTATTTAAATTGAAGGGATAAAAGGTGGAATATGAAAAAGAAATTAATTATATTTTTTGGTTTGTTTTTGATGTTTATGTTTACATTCTCTAGTAAGACATTTGCATATCAAACATCAGAAGTTAAAATGTCATATTATGGAGAAGAAATATTTAATGTCATAAGAGGTAATACAGTAGATGATTTTACTAATTCACAATTACTAAATGAAATTAAAAAATTAGAAAATAGCAAGATTATAGAATCAGGTAATATTATATTTTCTAAAAGATTAGGTATTACATATAATGGAACACCTAAGGCGGATTTATATTTATTTAATGGATTTTATTTTTCTGATTATAAGCTTATAAGAATTACATCAGAAGTAAATACTGATGGTAGATATGATGCAAATAATTCATTTTATGATGTAGTAATAAGTGATGGTGATATTACGATATTAAAAAATGATTTATTTGATTATTATTCTAAGTATTCATCATCTAATACATTTGAAAATATCTATTTAACTGCTGAACCTAATGTATCTAATGATGAAAACTTTATTGGTACTATGACAAGCGCTCAAAAGGTATCTTATTTTTCTAAGATAGCATTTACGATGTTAAATGTATCAATAAAAGAAAAAGACCAAGATGAGATATCAACAACAACTATAACTACAAGTGATATTATTAGTACAAGCGATATAACTACTACAAGTAATATCACAACAAGTAGTACAAGTGTAGTAGATGATATAAGCTTAAAGACAAATACTATTAAAGCAAAATATTATCAAAAATTAGAAGAATCTGAAATTTTAGAACAACTATTAAATGATTCATCTAACGCAACCTTAGATATATCTAAATATAATGAATCTTATAATATAATTGGTAATTATGAATCTTTAATTAGAATTAATAATGGTGAATCTATAATAGAACATAGTTTTATTATTAATGTAGTAGATGATAAAGCTCCTGATATAATTTGTAGTCATATTAAAGTAGAAGAACCATTTGAAAAAATAACACTTGATGAGATAAAATCTCATATTACAATTACTGATGAATATGATGGAGAAATAACTAATTATGTAATAGAGGATTTAGATAATTATGGTTCTTTATATGATAATAAGGGTGATTATAGATTTTATATAAGTGTATTTGATAATTCAGGTAATACTTCTTGTGCAACATTTTATATTTATGTTGGAAACCAAGTTATTAAGAATGTAATTTATATAGAGAATTCAACTATTATCATATGTAATCCTAAAGATATTACAGAAAATACTATTATTAATCTTTTAAGGGATTACAATATAATTCCAAATTCAGATGATGTTACATTAAAAGAAGAAGGAAATAATTATATTCTAGAAGTTAAAAAGGGAGAATATAAGGATACATATAATATTGTATTAAGTGAAGATAATGTAGTAGAAGAGGCTTCTTCAAAAGAAGTTAATATAGGACTTATAATTACTTTATCTATCGCATTTTTAGCAATAGTTGGAATAATTATCATATTATCAATTAAAATTTATAAAAAGCGTCATTAAAACACATTTTTTAATGTATAATTAATGACGAGGTGATTTAGAATGCTTGAAAATATATGCGCTATCGCAACTCCATATGGAGTTGGTGCTATATCAATTGTAAGAGCGTCAGGTCCTGATGCAATTACACTTGTTAATAATGTATTTAAGGGTAAGGATTTAACTAAGGTTAATGGATATACTATTAATTATGGATATATTATTAATCATGGTGAGATAGTAGATGAAGTATTATGTAATGTTTATAAGGCACCAAATTCATTTGATGGAGAAAACATGGTAGAAATTAATTGCCATGGCGGTATTCTTGTTACAAATAAGGTTTTAGAAACTTTACTTGAAAATGGATTTAGACTTGCAGAAAATGGTGAATTTTCAAAGCGTGCATTCTTGAATGGAAAGATGGATTTAACAAGTGCGGAATCTATTATGGATATAATATCAGCATCTAATGATATAGCGTTAAAATCAAGCTTATCTTCATTAAGATCATCAACTAGAAATTTAATTAAACATTTTAGAGATAACATTTTAAATCTAATGGCTCAAATTGAGGTTAATATTGATTATCCTGAATATGAGGATTCAGTTGATGTAACACATCCATATATGAAGCCTATTGTTGATAATATGGTTAAAGAAATGGAAGAAATACTAGAAAATTCAAAGATTTCAACACTTGCGATACATGGTATTAAAACTGCAATAATAGGTAAACCTAATGTTGGTAAATCTAGTCTTTTAAATATGTTATTAGAAGAAGATAAGGCAATTGTCTCTAATGTTGCAGGTACAACAAGAGATACTGTTGAAGGAGAATTACTAATTGGTAATATTACACTACATTTAATTGATACTGCAGGAATTAGAGAAAGTGATGATTTAGTAGAATCTATAGGTATAAAAAGAAGTGAAAAAGCAATTAATGAAGCAGATTTAATATTATTAGTATTAGATCAATCAAAGGTACTAGATGATATTGACCAAGAGCTTTTAGCTTTAACTAAAAATAAAAATAGAATTATTATCGCAAATAAAAGTGACTTAGAGCCTAAGTGGAGGGATGATCTTGCGATATCAATATCTGCCTTAAAGAATGAAGGTATGAATATATTGATTAATAAGATTAAAGAAGTTACAAATATTAATTCTATAAAAACAATGGATAATAGATATTTAAATAATGTAAGACAAGTAGATTTGATGAAGAAAGCTTATAATTCACTACTTGATGCGAAACGTGGTATAGATAATTTAATAGATATTTCTTTAATTGAAATAGATATTAATAATTGCTTTGAAGCATTAGGTGAAATAACAGGAGAAAGCTATCCTGAAGAGCTTATTACTGCCTTATTTACTAAATTCTGTTTAGGAAAGTAAAAAAAGATTTAGGGACTCCCTAAATCTTCTTTTTTTCGTCGTATGTAATTTTTAATGTATTGTTTATATAAGATACTTTCGCATGTCTTCCGTTTAGCATAGGAATTGATGGAGATATATGACCTAAATCAATATTTATAAGCATAGGTATATTTAATTCGCCTAATGAATAAATATACGCATCTGATATTTTAACTCCAAATGATTCATCAAGTAGATTATTGCTTCTACCAATTAAGAAGCATTTAACATTCTTAAACCAATTAGCATTTTTTAATTGGAATAAAGCTCTTATAACTCCAACTGATGTTAAATCACATGCTTCCATATAGAATATAACACCATCATCTAAGCTTTTTATATAATTAACTGTATTATCAAATCTAGTACCACATAATCCTACCAATACATCTAAGCAACCACCTAAAATATATCCTGATACATCATTTTTAAAATTATGATTAATTATATTTGTTTTACAATTAAGATTATATTTTGGTAATGGATCTTTAGTATCTATTCCATATTCATATCTATTATATCCTATAAATTCTTTTTCATTATTAATCATTCTTAATGTATCATGTAAATCATATTCTAATGGTAAGGTATAAAATGATGGAAAATTTGGTCCATATATTGATTCAATACCTGATATTGTTGTAAGTGTATATGTTAGGTTTGTGTTATCAGAAAATCCAATAAAAAGCTTAGGATTATTTTTAAAATAATTAAAATCTAATCCTTCTAAAACTTCACACATAACCTCTCCTCCACCAGAAGACATTATTATATCAGCCTTATCCCACATTTCCATTATTTCTTTTGCGCGTTCCTCTTTAGTATTAGATGATGCTAAACCTTTTGATAATTTAACATTTTTACCAAGGATAACATTATATCCTAATTCTTTAAAGTTTTTTATTGCAACTTCTAATCTTTCTTTATAAGGAGTTATTGTTGCCCCAAATGATGGCGCAACAACACCAATTGTCTTTTTGTTCACATTAATCACCAAATTCATTATACAATATTTAAAAAAATCATAAAAATGTTTTTCTTTAAAATATAAAAAATAGTGTATAATAGGGATAGTATTTAATGAAAGGATTAGAGATATGGGCTTTTTTAGAGATTTATTAAAAGTTATGTTTCCAATTAAAAAAAGAGAAAAAGAAGCAAAGGATGTTATAGGACATTACAATTCTAAGCCTTATCATAATTTTAGATATGCCTTAATATACGCAAATGAGGTACCAATTCTTGCGGGTGAGGATTTACCTATTGAGATTTTCGCAAGAGTATATAATGGTACTACATTTGTAAATGTATTAGTTAATGAAGAAGATTCTTCATTTGATTGTAGTAATTATACATATGAAGCATTAGAGGCAAGAATTTTAGATGCAGGACTTGAAAAAACAGAAAGAAATATTGTTTTAATTTTATTCCAGCATAGAAATGAATTTACAATTAAGGAATGTAAGAGATTTGCAAAATCAACAGATAAATCATTCCATCAGGCTTTAGTATATAATCCAGTTGAAGTACAAATGGATTATTATATGCCAGTACCAGTATATAAGAGCTTGAATAAGCATATGTGTGAGCTTTTATATTTTGATTTAGCATTTATTGATGAAGATAAAAGATAGGTGATATTTTGTTTAGAAATATTAAAGCGAGATATTTATTTATTATTGCAGGTGTATTATTTTTAATAGGAATTGGTTTAATATTTTTAATTCCATTACTTAAAATAAAAGACACAACACCAATAGTTATTGCGTTAGTTATTGTATTTTTAGTATCTACATTTTTAGTACAATCTGCAACATATAAAGCATTCTCTAAAAAAAGAAAAATTAATTACTTAACTAAAAAATATGTTGGTAATGATGATATTGATGAATTGTTAATTAAGAATGGATTTAAAAAGGATAAGGAATCTTTTGGATATTCTTATTATAACAAGGATAAGATTAAAGCATATAAGATATCTATTATTACTGATTCTAAGGCATTCTTTAAACCAGAAAATGAGGATAAGAATAAAAAGCCAGTAGTTGATTTTTCTAGCTGTAAAAAGCTTGCAGGTATTGATATATTTTTAGATGTTACTGATGAGGTTTTAGATAAAGCCCCTGATTTTACAATTAACACTAAGACATTTTCATATTTAGCATTAGTATTTAAAGATAATAAATTTAATTTGTTAAATTATATGGAAATTGAAGATTTAGAAATAAGAGAAATGATGTCTTATTTATTTAGCGTATTACAATTTGAAGAAGTTAAAGAATAAATGGTCGTAGGACCATTTTCTTTATTAAAAAAGTTAATTTTTCCTATTTAATTTTTTTTGATTTGATATATAATATTATTACTTTTTAGATTGAGGTAATATTATGTGGGTTAAAATGAAGCCAGAATATGGTGCACAAATTAGAGTTTCAAGAGGTCTTTATTATCATCATGGAATATACGCAAATGATAATGAAGTTTATCAATTCGCATCTCCAGTAGGAAGTGAGGTTAGCCAAGAGACTGCAGAAGTTATGGTAACAACATTAGATAGGTTTTTAGATGGTGGAGAGCTTGAAGTAAGATGCTATACTGATGAAGAACTTAAGAAAAAAAGAAAACCTGATGAAATTATAGAATATGCGAAAGCTCACCTTGGTGAAAAGGGATATGATATTATTTCTAATAATTGTGAGCATTTTTCTAATAGATGTGCATTTGGTAAATCCGAATCTAATCAGGTAGAGGATGTTTTTAAAATGCTTAAGGGGATGTTTGGGGTTGAATAAAATGAGAATTGGTGTTGATGTAGGTGGAACTACAGTTAAAATAGGTATCGTAGATGATCATAAAATAATTGATTATTATTCTATAAAAACTAATAAGGATACATTATTTGATGATATATATAATTCTATTAATGAATATGTTAATAAAAATAATATTTCTATAGATGGTATAGGATTTGGCCTTCCTGGAAGTGTATCTAATAACTATATTAAGGCATTACCTAATGTAGGATTATATGATATTGATTTAAATAAAATACATAATAAATATTTTAGTAATATTAAATTATATTCTACTAATGATGCAAATTGTGCAGCATTAGGAGAACATATTAATAATCCAAAATATCATTCATCATACCTATTAACATTAGGTACTGGTGTTGGTGGTGGATATGTATATAATGATAAACTTGTCTTAGGAGCTACAAATAATTGTGGTGAGGTTGGACATATGTTTATTGGCAGTGATTTTAATTTTAAATGTACATGTGGACTTACTAACTGCTTAGAAACTATTGCATCAGCAACAGGTATTACTAGATTATATAAATTATATTCAAAAAATGATATAGCAATTTCTGCAAAAGAAGTATTTGATAAGGCAAGACTAAATGATTCTATTGCGATAAAGGTAATAGATATTGTATCTAAGGCATTAGCGCATGCTTTAGCAAATATTGCAGTAACATGTGATGTTGATATATTTTATCTTGCTGGCGGTGTTAGTATGGCAGGAGATATATTATTAAATAATGTAAGAAAATATTATAAGGAATTTGCACATTATGGTGTAGTTAATACACCTATTGAAATATCAAGCTTAAAGGAAAAGGCTGGTATGCTTGGATGTGCATATTTATGGTGATTTTATGAAAATAGAAGCTAGAGCTGTAAAAATTTATAAACCAGAAATTTTATTATGCCCTAAATGTGGTAACCAATTAAAATATAACTATACAGTATCTAATAAGGTTGTACAATTTACATCAGGTAAAGCATTTAGAATTAAAAACATGGGATATTCTTGCAAGGAATGTAATGATTCTAATGTTTATTTTTCTCAGGCAGCAACAAAGCTATGTTTTAAGGGATATACATATTCTGCAAAAACAGTTTGTATGATTGATTATTATAAATCTCAAGGATTTGGAAGAGATGCTATATGTGATATCCTAACACAAAAGGGTATATTTATATCTGATAGAAATATTGATGTTTTATATAAGAAGGTTAGATCATATATAGATGCAGATTATGATACATTAATAAATGAATATTATAAAAGAAGTATAGAAGAATTTAATTCTATTCGTATTTCTATTGATCTTATAACAATTAAAGAAAAATGCTATATCATTTTTTATGATTATTATAAGGGTGATATTTTAGCTTTATGGGTATCTAATGGTCTTGATGATAATAATTTACTAGAATTATTAAGAAAATATTTAAGTAATGAAAAAATAGAACTTGTTATAACAGTTAGAAGCTATGTTTCTAAATTTGTACCTATTTTAAAAGAAATTACACCAAAAAATACTAAGTTTATTTCATACCCTAAGTTTTAGTGTTGCATAATTGTTTAAAAAAGTACAAATATATCGAATTTTATTTGACATCAAAAAACTCAAGTGCTAAAATTATTATACGAGCATAAATTGATAAGGAGTTTAGTATGGGAAATTCAAATATAAAATTAGATGATTATGATAAGAAGATTTTAAAATATTTACAAGAGGATTCTTCAATTTCAAATATTGATTTATCTAAGAAGATTGGTCTTGCTCCATCTTCATGCTTACTAAGAGTTAAGAATTTAAAGGAATCCAAGATTTTAAAGCAATTCACAGCTGTAATAGATGAGAAAATGCTTGGATATGAAGTTACATGTTTCTGTAAAATATCTTTATCACCTTTAAACCGTGAATCTTCAACTAAATTCATTGATGAAGCTAGATTATTACCTGAGGTAATAGAATGCTATACAATTACAGGTGAAGCTGCATTCTTATTAAAGATTGTCGCAAAAAGCTTCCAATACTATCGTGATTTCATTTTCGATAGATTACTTGCAATTCCAAATGTTTCAAATATTGAAACATCAATGGTTGTATCAACAGAAAAGAAAACAAGTGTATTACCACTTGAATAATACAAGGGGAGAAAAGGGAGCGAATGCTTCCTTTTCGTTTTGATAATATGGAAAAAGAATTTTTTATTAATAATAGAAGAAATGTTTTAAATAAAATGAATGATGATTCACTTATGTTTATATATGCTGGATTCCATCAGGATGAAGGAATATTTAAGGATACATATGATGAATCAAGAAATTATTTTTATACCACAGGTATTCTTGAATATGGTAATACATTAGTATTAGGAAGAGTTGGTGGTAAGTTAATTGAGCGTATATATATTAAAAGATTAGATATCGAGCTTGCAAAATGGGTTGGTGAGCCTTTAACTAAGGAAGAGGTTAATAAGATATCTGGTATTTTAGATATAAGATATCAAGATCAGTTTAAAAAGGAAATAAAAGATTTAATTAAAGAATCTAAATACTTATATTTTGATATCGGTGGAGAAGATATGACTCCATCTAGAAAAGAATTTATAAATACATCTTTAAAATATAAGCGTGAATTTCCTGATAAAGAAATCCTTGATGCATCAAAGATTTTTATGGAATTAAGAACTGTTAAAAATGAAATGGAGCTTGAATATATTAAGAAGGCTATTGATATTACAAAAATTGGTGTTGAAAATATTTTAAAGAATATAGGACCTTTATATGAATATCAGCTTGAAAGTTATTTTGATCAAGCAATTAAATATAATGGTGCAACAGGCTATTCATTCCCTACTATTGCCGCATCAGGAGTTAATTCTACATGCTTACACTATATGGAAAATAATAGGAAAGCAAAAGATGGGGATTTAATATTATTTGATTTAGGTGCATCATATAATATGTATTGTGCAGATATTTCAAGAACATTCCCAATTAATGGTAAATTTAGTCCAAGACAAAGACAAATATATGATATTGTATTAAGAGGTCAAGAAGCTGTATTGAATTATGCAAGACCAGGACTTACAACAAAAGATTTAAATAATCATTTAATTCAATTTTATCAACGTGAATTAAAACGTATTGGTAAGATAAAAAAGGATGATGAAGTATTCAAGTATTATTATCATGGAGTATCACATCATATCGGTCTTGATTGTCATGATTTATGTTTATATGATGGATTACGTCCTAATTCATTAATATCTAATGAACCAGGCTTATATATTAAAGAAGAAGAGATTGGTATAAGAATTGAAGATGATATGCTTATAACAAAGAATGGTGCAATACTATTATCTAAAGATATAATAAAAGACCCAGATGAAATAGAAAAATTTATAAAGGAGAACAAGAAATGTTAAAGTTTAATGAAGAATTATTAAGAAAATACGCAAAGCTTGCGGTAGTAAGAGGTGTTAACCTTAAAAAGGGCCAGGATTTAATTATTACTGCAAATGTACGTGATGAATATTTTGTTAAATATTTATTAGAAGAAGCATATAATGCTGGCGCATTACATGTAAGAATGGAATGGTATTCAGATATTTATGATAGTATCAGATATAAAAAGGAAGATAAGGATTCAATGGCAATGCTAAGAAGCTATGAAGAAGAAAAGCTTAAATATGATTTAGAAAATCTTCCTGCAAGAATATATGTTGAATCAAGTGATCCTGATTCATTAGGTGAGGCTGATCCTGATAAAATTGCATATATTCAAAAGATTAGAGGACCTAAGGTTAAAAAATATAGAGAAAAGATGGATGGGCATTATCAATGGTCAATTATTGGTCTTCCTGGTGAAGCATGGGCACATAAGGTGTTCCCTGATTTAGAAATTGATGATGCAATGAATAAGCTTATGGAAGCAATTATCCATACTGCAAGATTAGATGGTGATCCATTAGAAAATTGGGAATTACATTCAAATAACTTACACACTAAATGTAAGATATTAAATGATTTAAATATAAAGGATTTACATTATACTTCAAAGAATGGAACAGATTTTAGGATTTCTTTACCAAAAGAAATGCAATTTGAAGGTGGTTCATCAAATACTATTGAAGGTATTAAGTATGAAGCAAATATTCCGACTGAAGAATGCTTCACATCACCTGATAAGGATAGTGCAAATGGAGTTTTATATGCAACAAAGCCTTTAAGTGTTAATGGTAATGTGGTTAAAGATTTTGGATTTAAATTTAAAGATGGAAAAGTAATTGAAGTATTAGCTAAAGATGATAAGGATAAGAAGATATTAGAAAATTTAATTTCAGTTGATAATGGTGCTTCTCATTTAGGAGAGGTTGCGTTAGTACCATTTGATTCACCTATTAATGAAACTGGAATATTATTCTATAATACCTTATATGATGAAAATGCATGCTGTCATGTTGCGTTAGGAGAATCTTTTGTTGAGTGTATAAGAAATTATGATAAGCTTAATAAAGATGAGATATCAAAAATTAATTTAAATCATTCAGTAATACACGTTGATTTTATGATTGGATCTAGTGATTTAAAAATAGAAGCTATAACATATAATGGTAAAAATATAACTATATTTGAAAACGGTACATGGGCAATTTAAAAAACGCTTTTCAAACACTTGTTATTTATGTTGACAAAAACGTTTTAAAAGTTGTATAATGTATTTAGAATTTAGTATTCATGGAGGTTTTTTCGTTATGAAGAAGGACACAAAGACACTTGTATTAGCACTTATAGGTGGAGCTGTTGGTTTAGCTGCATTAGTTGTTTGGCTTGTTGTATGTGCTATTACTACAGGTTTTTATAGTACAAAAATTGAATTAGGAACTGAAGAACAAGGTAAGACTGTAGAAGGAGTTCAAGCTTGGAACAAGTTCTTAACTGCAAAAGTAACTCTTAATTATGATAAATTCTTCAAGGTTGAGGGAGACAATTATACCTTTGTTAACTCTGGTGTAACAAACACTAATTATACTGATTATAAGAACGTTAATGTTGTAAGTGAAATTTCATTAAAGCAAAGAGTAGATGGTGATGTTGCTTATGATTCACAAACTAAGTATTATACTGTAAAATCTCAAAGCTATGAGTTTGCTAAAGATCTTGATTCAACTAACTGGACTGATGGCGATTTCTATGGTACATTATATGTTGTTGAAGCTACAAAGGTAACTACTAAGCCTTCAACTACAATCTCTGTAGAACCAGCTGCACAACCTGCATTCTGGCCAAGCTCATTTGATGGTATTGAAATTGTATTTACATTCAAACCTGATACTGATACAGAAAGAACTGAAGATGTAACTGTATCTATCGATAAGAAGGGCTATGGTTCAGTTGATACAAGTACATTCAATGTAGGCGCATCAATCAATAGTGTTACAGTTAAGTCTGTTAAGGGTTCAGTTGTAAAGAAGTAATTAATAATAAAAGTCTACTTAGGTAGGCTTTTTTAATTTTTATTATCTTGTTTTATCTTTTGGTATAATCTATAATTTATTATAGATTTTGAGGTGCATACAATGGAAATTAAGATTGAAGATTTATATAAGGTATTCCCTGCAAGAAAAAAGACTGATAAAGATACTATCGCAGTAAACAATATGAATTTAGTAATACCATCAGGTAAGCTTGTTGGATTATTAGGACCATCTGGTTGTGGTAAATCAACAACATTATATTTACTTTCAGGTCTTGAGACTCCAACTAAGGGTAATATTTATTTTGGCGATTTAAATGTTACAAAGCTTCCTCCAGAAAAAAGAGGAATTGGCTTAGTATTCCAAAATTACGCATTATATCCACATATGACTGTTGAACAAAATATTATGTTTCCGCTAACAAATCAAAAAGTAGATAAGGAAACAATGAAGGCTAAGGTTTATGAAGCAGCTAAGCTTGTTCAAATAGAGCAATTACTAAATCGTAGGCCAGGAGAATTATCTGGTGGGCAGCAACAAAGAGTTGCGATAGCGCGTGCTTTAGTAAAAACACCAAATCTTTTATTATTAGATGAACCTTTATCAAATCTTGATGCTAGATTAAGATTACAAACAAGAGAAGAAATAAAAAGAATTCAAAAAGAAACTGGTGTAACAACAATATTTGTAACTCATGATCAAGAAGAAGCTATGTCTATATGTGATATTATGATTGTTATGAAGGATGGAGTTGTTATGCAAGTAGGAGAACCTCAATCTTTATACGATAATCCTTGTAATCTATTTGTTGCACAATTTTTAGGTACACCTCAAATAAATACATTTAAAGCAAGAATTGAATCTAATAAATTATATATTGGTGATGATGAATTATTTGATATTAATTTAGAAGATCAAGAGCTTTATTGCGCAATAAGACCAGAAGGATTCATATATAGTGATAATGGAGTATTAAATCTATCATTAGATCATATTGAGGTACTAGGTAGAGATAAAAGTATTATCGCAAAAAGTGCTCATTCAGTGAATGAAAAAATTAGAATTATTATTAATTCAGATGTTAATATGAATGTTAGTGATAATGTTTCATTTAATATAAATCCATCAAAGTTATATTTATTTGATTTAGATGGAAAGAGAATAAAAATATAATAATAGATTAGCATAAATAGATTGATTATTTATGCTTTTTTATCATTAAAAATACTTCCTAAATAATATATGTAAAAAAGATAAAATAGTTGTTGACAATAAAATTTTAGTTTGCTATAATAACATTGCATTTAAAAATTGCCGCAGTAGTACAACGGTTAGTACCTATGCTTGCCATGCATATGATGACGGTTCGATTCCGTTCTGTGGCTCCATTAGAATTAAGTACAGTCAAT
>CACZRY010000150.1 GCA_902783745.1 uncultured Erysipelotrichaceae bacterium | reverse complement strand
TATTAGAGCCAATAAAGATTAATTTAAGTACAAAATCAGATGAAAAAGATGATTCTTCAAGTGATGATTTAGATGACATTGAAACATTCGATGATGCGATAGAAGAGCTTAATCAAAAATAATTAATTAACAATTGTCAGTTTTTTTGTGAAAGTGATTTCTATTATATTTTAATAGTGTTATTTAAAAAGATGTTGTGATATAATAATTGTGTTGATTTATGTCAGCACAATTTCATTTTATTTATTTAAAAAAACAATACTTAGGAGGATTTCTCATGTCAATTCTATTGGGAAAGAAAGTAAAAATTTTTAGTTTATCTTCAAATAAGGAATTAGCTTTAGAAATAGCAGATTCTGTTGGCGTTCCACTATCAAGCTGTGATGTATTACATTTCGCTGATGGTGAAGTTAATGTTCAAATTAATGAAACAGTACGTGGACATCATGTATTCGTAATTCAACCAACATCTGCCCCAGTTAATGATCATTTAATGGAATTATTAATTATGTGTGATGCATTAAAGAGAGCATCTGCAAGATCTATTAACTTAGTAATCCCATATTATGGTTATTCTCGTCAAGATAGAAAGGCTAGAAGCCGTCAACCTATTTCTGCTAAGCTAGTTGCAGATTTACTTCAAACTGCAGGTGCAGATAGAGTAATCACAATGGATATTCATGCAGCTCAAATTCAAGGTTTCTTCGACATTCCTGTTGATAACTTCCTTGGTTTACCTATCCTATGTAATTATATATTAGATAAGCATTTAGATGATATGATTGTTGTATCTCCTGACCATGGCGGAGTTACTCGTGCAAGAGAATTAGCTAAGGTATTAGATACTAATATTGCAATCATTGATAAGAGAAGACCTGAACCTAATAAGGCTGAGGTTATGAACATCATTGGTGATGTTGCTGGTAAGACTTGCGTTATGATTGATGATATGGTTGATACAGCTGGTACTATTACAATCGGTGCACAAGCATTAAAGGATGCTGGTGCTAAGGCTGTATATGCTTGCGCAACTCATGGTGTATTATCAGGACCAGCAGTAGAAAGAATTAAGAATTCTTGTCTTGAGGAAATGATTATCACTAATACTATTAAATTAGATGATTCAAAGAAGATTGATAAGATTAAGGTATTATCAGTTGGTCAATTATTAGGTCATGGTATCTTAAGAATCTTATCTGATGAACCATTATCTGGTTTATTCACTTATTCATACGATAAGTCAAAGAGAGAATTATTATAATTATGAAATTAGTTGTTGGACTTGGTAATCCAGGTTTAGAATATGAAAATACTCGTCATAACATTGGTTTTATGGCAGTAGACAGATTCTTATCCAATAACAATATCGAAGCTCATTTAGAACCCAAGTTTCAAGGAATCTTGGGTTCTTGTACTATAAATGGAGAAAAAGCTTTGATATTGAAGCCTGTTACTTTCATGAATCTATCTGGTGAATCCGTAATTAAAGTTGTAAATTTTTATAAAATTAAAGTAGAAGACATACTTGTAATATGTGATGACTTAGACTCTAGATTCTCAAGAATAAGATGTAGAGCTAAGGGAAGTGCTGGTGGACATAATGGCTTAAAAAATATATCAAGTCATTTAGGCACTGAAGAATTTAAAAGAGTTAAGGTTGGTATTGATAGACCAGCTGAACATTTTACAGTTGTCGATTGGGTATTAAAGAAATTTAGCAAAGATGAACTAGAAACTTTATCTTCACTATTAGATAAGATTTCTAATTTAATAGAAGAATTTATTTCAGGTGTAGATTTTATTAAAATCGCATCTAAATATTCATCTAAATAAGAATTTGGTGGCTTATTTTTGCTGCCATTTTTTCTTTTGTAGATTATAATAAATCAATATGATATAATTACATTGTTCGGGGGTGAATTAAATGGGATTTTTAGATGATTGGTCAAATACTATTCAAAATTCTTGGCCAACCGCAGTAGCATATATATTATTTTTAGTGTTACTAGTTATAGGTATATTTTTCTTAGTTAAATTTTGTGATTTATTTGTTGGTGCTGCATCAAATATTGCAGTAAAAATGCATATTTCACCAATGATTGTTGGTTTAACTGTTGTTGCGATGGGTACAAGCTGTCCAGAGCTTGCAGTATCAGTATCTGATTCAATTGCATGTCTTGGGAATCCTTTAGCTCAAGCAAATGTTGCGTTAGGTAATGTTGTTGGTTCTAATATAGCAAATATTTTATTAGTATTAGGTTTTTCTGTAATATTCACACCTATTATTATTAAGAAATCAACATTAAAAAAGGAATTCCCAATATTATTAGTAATATCTTTAGTATTAGTATTCTTTGGTATTCTGTTTGGTACATCTGGTGTAATTACAGGTAATTATGCTATTTTAAGATGGGAAGGTATTATACTCTGCGTCTTAATGGTAGCATATATTGCATTCTTAGTAGTTGATGCAAAGCGTCATCCTGAAGAAGCAATGCAAGAAGATGAATCAATAAAGCCAATGAAGCTTTGGGTTGCTGTAGTATTAGTTATTGTTGGCGCAGTAGGTATTGCGTTAGGTGGAGAATTTGTTACATTTGGTGCTAAAAGTCTTGCGATGAAGACTGCGTCTTTAGCTGGATGGGATCATAATTTAACTGAATCCTTAGTAGGTTTAACAGTTGTTGCTGTTGGTACATCATTACCTGAGCTTGTAACATCAATTGTTGCTGCTAAGAAGGGACAAAATGAATTAGCATTAGGTAATGTAATTGGTTCTAATATTTTTAATATATTATTTGTATTGGGTATCGCATCAGTAGTAAATCCTTTAACAACAGGCTCACAAATTGTTGTTGATTTAATAATAATGATGTCTATTACATTATTACTATTTGGGCTTGCGTTTACTAAAAAGCTTGGTAAAAAGACAGGTTTTTTATTCTTAGCAATTTATGTTTTATATTTAACATATTTAATATTAAGAACTGTTGGAGTTTTTCCACAATTTTAAATAAACTAAAAAGGTGTCACTTTTTTATATAAAAGTGGCACTTTTATGTTAAAATATTAAATATATTAGGGAGTGATATCATGGCAAAAAGGCGTGGAAGAAAAAGAAAAGTTAAATTACCTTTATGGCT
>CACZRY010000149.1 GCA_902783745.1 uncultured Erysipelotrichaceae bacterium | reverse complement strand
TGTTTAAGAGAGTAGAAGGCCAATAGGTTGTTTTCTCGTCAGTACGAATTTATATTCCGGGACTACATTAAATTTCAAGACTTAAGCATGGAACTTGGGTGACTATGCTTATAATTTAATGTGACCCGGTTTTATTTTAAATTCAATAAAAGGGGTGTTTTTATGGAAGAGAAGGAAGGAATACATTTTGAAACATTATCTATTAATGATACTGTTTCGGGCTTAAAGACTGATGATACAAATGGTTTATCTGAGGATGAGGCTAAAAAAAGATTAGAAAAGTTTGGACCTAATGAATTAAAGGAAAAGAAAAAGAAGAATGTTTTACAAATATTTTTATCTCAATTAAATGATCCGATGATATTTGTATTGTTTGCGGCAATAGGTGTAACAATTGTTGTATCAATTTTTGAGACAATTGAGGCTGGATATTTTGATTTCTTAAATGTAGGAGATTGGCCTGATGTAATAATTATTTTAGCAGTAATTATTATTAATGCAGTAATAGGTACTGTACAAGAGGTTAAGGCACAAACATCACTTGATGCGTTAAAGAAAATGTCATCCCCTGAAACTACCGTTATAAGAGAAGGTAAACGTTATAGAATCAAAGCAAAGAATTTAGTTCCTGGTGATTTAGTAATCATTGAGGAAGGAGATACTATTGGTGCTGATATTAGATTAATAGAGGCTATTAATTTAAAATGTACTGAATCAAGCTTGACAGGTGAATCTGTTCCTGTAGAAAAGAAAGCTGATATAGTATTTAGTGAAGATGTTTCTATAGGTGATAAGGCTAATATGGCTTTTATGTCAACTGTTGTTGCTTATGGTAGAGGTCGTGGTATTGTTTCATCTACAGGTATGAAAACTGAAATTGGTAAGATTGCAACATCATTAGATAATGAGGTTGATGATGAAACACCATTACAAAAGGTTTTAGCAAAACTTTCTAAAGTTTTAGGATTAATTACTTTAGGAATTGTTGTAGTTGTATTATTAGTTGAATTTATTTGGATATTCATTCATGGAAATCAATCAGTAGTATCTGAATGGATTAGCGCATGCTTAAGCGCAATATCTTTAGCTGTTGCGGCAGTACCTGAAGGACTTGCGGCAGTAGTTACTATTGTATTATCAATTGGTGTTTCAAGAATGGTTAAGGCAAATACTATTGTAAGAAAACTTCCATCAGTTGAAACACTTGGTGCTGTAAGTGTAGTATGTAGTGATAAAACTGGTACATTAACTCAAAATAAGATGACAGTATTAGAAGCATATACTAATATGTCAAATTATACAAATGAAGCATTTACTGAATCTAATTTAGATGAGGGTATAAGATTACTAGCAAAAGGTATGTCATTATGTTCAAATGCGACAGTAGATGAGGGATTATATGGTGACCCTACTGAAATAGCTTTAGTAGATTTTTCTAATAAATTTGGAATGCATAAAAAGGATTTGGAAGAAAAAGAACCAAGAGTAAAAGAATATCCTTTTGATTCAGTTAGAAAAATGATGTCTACTATGCATGATTATGATGGAGCTCATATTGTATATACTAAGGGTGCAATGGATCAAATTTTAAAGCATACAACAAAGATTTATATTGATGGGGCTATAAGAGATATTACTGAAGAAGATATATTAAAAATTAATGAACAAAATAAATATTATTCATCAAAGGCTTTAAGAACATTAGCACTTGCGATATCTTATCAAGATGAGCTTAATGAAGATGATTTAATATTTGTCGGTCTTGTTGCAATGATAGACCCTGAAAGACCTGAGGCTTTACCTGCAGTTTTAAAATTCAAAGAAGCAGGTATTACAACTGTAATGATTACAGGTGACCATAAAGATACAGCATATCAAATTGCTAAAAATTTAAATATCGTTGAAAACATAGAAGATTGCTTAACAGGTGCTGATGTAGATGAAATGTCTTTTGAAGAATTAAGGGAAGCATGTAAAACTACAAGAGTATTTGCAAGAGTTTCTCCTGAAAATAAAGTACAAATTGTAAAAGCTTTTAAAGCAAATGGTAATATTTGCGCAATGACAGGTGATGGTGTTAATGATGC
>CACZRY010000148.1 GCA_902783745.1 uncultured Erysipelotrichaceae bacterium | reverse complement strand
ATTAAACACAATAGGTAAAGAAAGGAAGGATTAACTATGAAGAATAAATTCATTTCCGTTAAGCCTTCTTGTATTAGCGTATATTAGTTTCTTGCGTTAAACAATGAAGGTTATGCTAAGAATTATATTGACTCGATAGTAAGGGTCAAAATCCATTAATAAAATGGATAATCATTAAGCCAAAAGCTTTTTGATAAACTAAAGAAATTAGAAATAAAACTTATTTCAATTTCATTTTATTCTCTAACTCCTATAATATATGAACTAAAAAGGCTACAAAGACATGTCGGGAGACACTCTTGTAGCCTGTTCTTCTTCTATAAAAAAATGTTAGTAAATGCAAATGTACTTACTAACATTTTTTATTTATTCAATATAATCCTTTGGTTTGTTTCTTTCTTTTGCTGATACCTCAGTATAGAAATTAACAATAACAGATGTTAGGATAGCAACAACAACTATACCATATATACCAAGTATTACAGTAAGGATTCTTCCAACAACTGACGTTGCATAAAAATCACCAAATCCTATAGTTGTGATTACAGTAAAGCAATACCACATTGCATCCCAGAAGTTAGTAATGTTTTCTTCTACCATAGGGAACATGAATGAGAATGCAATAATAAATGCGATTAAACATATTAATACATCAAATGTATGTGTTTTAACTAAAATATCTAACAAAAGCATTACCTTATCATATTTTAATGATGGTAATAATAATCTTCTTAATGAGCTTAATAGTAATAATATAGATGCAACAAGTATTATATATATTGCATCAACCTCTTTAATTGTTGCAATAACTGCAACACCTAATCCTAATAACACAATTCCTAATAATATATTTGTAATTGCGCCAGTAATTCTTTTTTCTTTACTAATAGTTAAGAATTGATTAACTGACATTGCAAAGCATATTAATGATGAACAGAAAAATAATAATATTACATTTGTTCTTGCAACAAAGCCAAGTATTGCTGCAATCATATATAATGCACAAACAATTAATATCCTTATTCTATCCTTAAACTCTTTATATATCATAAGTAATAATACTTGATGTATTACTTGTGATAATATCGCAAGTGATATAAATAATGATACATTTGATGAATCATTATCTAATATTCTTGTTATTACTAATAATACTAAAGACATTGTTAATACAGATAATATTAAATTAAACGCAATAAATAGAGTATTTAAATTCTTTTTTATATTTTCTTTTTTCATAATTATCTCTTCTTTGAGGCAACAATTAATAATTCAGGTAAAGGTAATTTATCATTTTCCTTAGTACCAAATATAGATGAAATATCAGCTTCATTTATCTTTTTCATCTTTGATAATATTTCATCAACTAAAGTTATACTTAAATCCTTAGTACCTGTAATATTTATAATCATACTATCTGCAGGACCAATAGATAATTTAAGTGGAGAAAAATTACTTCCATTATAATATCCATTATAAAAATATACTATATCAGAATTAGAAGTTACTGCCTTAATATCATTATAGTCAATATTAATAAGACCTTCACTTTTTTCTAAATTTAATAATATTGCATCAATATATGATGTAATAAAAGTCTTATTAAGGCTTGATAAAGACTTAATTTTGATTTCTTTATAGGAATCTGATATTTCTCCTTCTTCTTTAGTTTTAGTTCTTAAATCGACTAATTTGAAGCCATCCTGTTCAATTAAAATACAATTAATACCATAAGGCATTAATATTCTACCTAATGCGTATATAACACCCGGTAGGTTTTCAATTGATGATAGTGGTATACCATATGTTACTGATGTAAATTCACATATATTATTATATGAATTAAAGTTTTCTAAATATGTATTAACCCTAACACCTAAGCTTTTGATTTGTTGGTATATTAAAGAAAACGCACCAAAATTAAATCCTTTTGATTTACTTCCATATGTATCTATTAATATTTCATTTCTAATTTCTACATATTCTCCTAAAATAAAAGAGAATCCATTTTGAAATTCATAAAAACCATCCATATAAACTCCTTAATCATCTAAGATATCAGAATAATGTTCTAAAAATGAATGTATTTCTCCATTTGATTTATATCCTAATAACTTATTAATATTTACATTAATTAAACCCTTATATATATTTTTAGGTACACTTGGATTTTTTAATTCTAATTCTTTTATAAGCATTTTAGTTTCTTGTCTTTTTGATTGACCTATATGATCAGCTGAATTTTTAAATTCATCAGTAAAACGACAAGCACATCTAATGAATTCTAAATTATTTTTATTTGCCCAATTAATAATATCCTTTTCTCTTATAAAATACATAGGTCTTATTAATTCCATACCTTTATAATTATCAGAATGTAATTTTGGAAGCATTGTTTGATATTCACCATTATTTAATAATCCCATAATTGTTGTTTCAATTACATCATCAAAATGATGGCCTAACGCAATCTTATTACATCCCATGTCTTTAGCAAGTCTATATAAGGCACCACGTCTCATTCTTGCGCATAAATAGCATGGGTTTTTAATTGTATTATTTGCAATCTCAAATATATTTGTTTCTTTAATTACTGCATCTATTTTTAATATATCTAGATTTTTTAATATCATATCTAGATTTTCTTTATTATATCCTGGGTTCATAACCATATATGTTACATCAAAAGAAAAATCAGAATGCTTCTTAAGCTCTTGAAAAAGCTTAGCTAAAAGCATTGAATCCTTTCCACCAGATATACATACACAAATGTGATCATTTTCTTTTATTAATTCAAATTCCTTTAATGCTTTAATAAAAGGAGCCCATAGCTTTGGTCTATAATTCTTTATTATCGTTCTTTCAATTTCTAAAGTTCTATCTAATTCTTTAGCCATACTATATCCTCCTTAAAGCAATAGAAATTTTAACATATTAATACAAATTAATGAAGTAAATAATTTATAGTATCATCATTTCTAAATACCATTGTATGAGTATAGTCATGATAAAATACTACTTCTTTATTATTAAAACAGTTAATAAGTGCTTGTGTAGATGATGCAGTAATTACTTTATCTGAAAAAGAATATATTATTGTTGTCATACACTTAATATTAGGCGCTCTTTTATAAGATTCAAACTTAAATCTAACACATAACTCTAATGGCCCATAAAATACAGGTGTAACTCTATTCATTGCGTCTTGGAATTTATAGTATGGTGCAAATAATACTAATTCACTAACATCATATTTTTCAGCGCAATAGCAGGCAACTCCTGTCCCTATAGAATATCCTATAACTCTAATATCTGTTAAACTGTATCCGTATTCATTTAAAAGTTTATCCATATATAGGTCTACTAAATCATAAATAGTTTTTTCAGTTAATCGACCAGGATTTGATGAAAAGTAAGGATAATCCATTACAAGTAAATTTCTTTCACTTAATTCTAAATTATCTTCTCCTATAAATTCAAAAACATCACTTGATACCATTCCATTACCTAAAAACATTATTGAAACCTTATCAAAGCCATTATCATAATAAGTAGATGAATATCTTTGGTTTTTATATGTAACACTTACTTGTGATACATTATTATAGCTTAATACCATACTATTATAATCACATGGATAAAATGAGAATCCAGGTGCCATAAAATACATTGATACAACAAATGTATATAAAAGTTCAAATAATATAACAGATGGAATTATAATCCATTTCTTAAAAGACTTTTCACTTTTGATATATAAAACTAATAAATATATCATTAAAGGTATTAATAATAAGTCTGGTATTAATAAGAACCAAGCCCTTTTAAAAAGACCTAATATTACATTTAATCCTTCTTTTGTTGCTAAAAACATAACACCAGTTAAATCTATATATAAAAATGCTAAAAAGAATAAAACAGTAAATAAAACTACTGAAATAGATAAAAGATGCTTATAAAAAAAGTTCATATTAACCTCCAAAAAACACATTATTATTTTAGCACTATTAATATTAAATTAAAACAATAACAATCCACCCGTTCAACGGGTGGTATTTCGGCTCCGCTATAAGCGCCTATTACTTCACAGGACCCTCAAGGGTCATGTGAAAAGCCTGACAACCGTGTTCCACACTGGCAGCCGCTATATCAAGCGGCTATTTCTT